>CAZXTR010000034.1:0-8993 GCA_964643615.1 uncultured Lactobacillales bacterium
TCAAATTTTTGTTTCTGAGTTAATCCACAACCAGATAGTAAAGCTATCATTGAAACCGCAGTAACTGTTTTTATAAAAGTGGTTGCCATGTATAATTCCTTTAAAAATTATTTTACGATTTTTTTCAACACTTCTACGGCTAAGTCAATAGTTTCTGTATGGTTTGTTTTTGATGTTAGTTTAGCAGCACATGTAGCTGAAATATCTTTTGCAACATTCAGAATGGTGTCTTTTGTTAATTTGCCCTCTACTAATTGTTTTTGTCCTTCTTCCGTTAAACATTTATTTAATTCGATTTTTTATCACCATCCAAATCAGCCTTTGGCAAAGAGAATGCGCTTGCTGATGTTGCCATTGTTAATGCGATTAAACCAACCATCATAGACTTTTTCATTTTTATTTCCTTTCAAAAAAAAGTATTATATTAAGTATATTCCTCAACAATATCTATTGTTATTACATAAACCTACCTTTAAATCAATATATTCTTTAAATGCTTGTCGAAAATTTGGCTGGAATTCTTATTTTACTAAGTAAAGATAGTATTTTATTATAAAAACAAAGCAGAAATGTTCAAAAAAATTGTTAAAATTCATATCCTTATACGGCTTTAAAGATATTTCTTTTTGGTGTTTTAATAATGCTGATATCTTTAATAGAATTTCACAACTGTTTGATTTTTATATAAAAAAGGCGCTAGAAAGGGGGCTCTATAATACATGGTGCCGCTGGTGAGAATCGAACTCACGACCTCACCCTTACCAAGGGTGTGCTCTACCACTGAGCCACAGCGGCACATAACAAGCCTTAATTATGCATTTTGACTATATATTAAAAATGAAAGACAGTTATGCAATGATTGGCGAGACTCTTTGTAATTAATCTTTTGATGTCTGTCAAGTTTTTTTCTTGCAAGAGTTTATTTTGCTTTCAAATATTTTCTTCCTAGAATTTTGTTTTTAATGTTAATCCAATTGTTTTGCCTGTGGCCTCAGCGTTGTTTTTTCCCTTATCTTGAAATGTGTATGAAAAATATCCTCCCAAAGCCAATGTTTCGGTTAAATAAAAATATGTAGCTAATTCGGCATCCCATTTTTTGGATGCAAAATGGCAATCATAACGATAGTTGAGCTTTGTATCAAAAGTAAAATACGACCATTTCTTATAAAGCCCAAAAGATGTTCTATATTTTTGATCATTATCTGATTGGCTGCTTTGGAATGTGGGAAGTTGGGCCATGATGTCGGCGTAAGTCAAAATAAAGTTAAAATCGTGTCCTGCACGTATAGTTCCTTCAAGTGCCTTGTACGAACCCCGAGAATGGTGCGTTTCTTTTTGTAAGTACCGAACAAATGCTTGAATTAGGTTGTTATTGTGATTGTAAAAGTTGTAAGTACCGCCAATGTGCCAATTGATATTCGAATCTGTTTTATTTGTTAATGCACAACCGTCTAATTTTAACCGATCCCAGTTGTTTGAAAGTTGTATATCAATCATGGATGTATTAGAAAGCCCGTAAGCCAAATTTTGAATTAAACTTTTATCCCGAGTGCGATAATTTGTATATCCGTTTGTCAATCCTTTGACGCGAAAAGAAGTATAAAATGCTTGTGTTGTAGAAGCAAAGCTACCTTTATTAACAATATAAAATGGGCTTGTTATATCTTCGGCTAGTGTTGTTCCTGTTATACAGATACATAAAAATAAAATAAATAATTTTTTCATTTAAGGTCTCTTTTCATTGGTTATAAAGGCATTTGTACCGGAAACAAAACTTTTTCTTGTTTCGCCGATTGAACGACAAATTTAACAGCTTGATCAATGGGAAGAACTTTTTGTTCAGCGGTAACCATGTCTTTAATGACAATTGTTCCTGAATTGCGTTCATTTTCGCCTATAATCGCAATCATAGGAACCCCGATTTTATTGGCATAAGTCATTTTTTTAGGAAATTTAATGTCTTCGATAAACACTTCTACATTTACATTTTTTTCTCGAAGTTGTGCTGAAAAAGAAAAAGCCATTTCTTGCTCTTGGATGCTCATCGGTAAAATCAAAATGCAAGAGGGGGTTTGTACATATCCTTTGATAAATCCAGCCGAGCAAAATTGATCAAACAAGCGAGTTAATCCAATTGATATGCCCACCCCAGGTAATTTTGTCGTAGTGTAAAAAGATGCTAAATTGTCATATCGTCCTCCTGAACAAATGCTTCCAAATTGAGGGTATTTGTTCAATGTAGTTTCGTAAATTGTTCCTGTATAATAATCTAATCCCCGAGAAATGCTTAAATCCAATTTATAAAATTCTTCAGGGACTCCTAATTGGTTTAAACCACGTAGAACTTCTTTTATTTCCAAAATACCTTGTACAAAATCGTCGTTTGTTATGTCCATACGAGATAGTGTTTTTAAAACTTCATTGTTTTGTCCTGTCGTTGTGATGAAGTTTAAAATAGCTTCGATTTCTTTTGATGAAATACCTATTTCAATCAAACTTTCGGTCACATTTTTTTGTCCTATTTTTGCAATTTTATCTGTGATTCTCAAAATGTCAGAAGATTTACTTGCAAGTCCAAGAGATTCAAAAAAGCCTTTTAAGATTTTACGGTTGTTAATGGAAATGGTGAAATCTTTCAAGCCTATTTGTGTGAAAATATTATAAATAACACAAGGCAATTCTGCATCATTTAAAATATTTAACTTTTCTCTTCCAATAATATCAATATCACATTGATAAAATTCACGAAAGCGTCCTTTTTGAGGGCGTTCTCCACGATAAACTTTTCCGATTTGATAGCGCTTAAAAGGGAAGGTCAGTTCGTTTTGGTGCATTGCTACATATCTTGCTAAAGGTACGGTCAAATCAAAACGTAAAGAAAGGTCGTTATCACCTTTTTGAAATTGATAAATTTGTTTTTCTGTTTCTCCTCCGGCTTTGGCAAGCAATACTTCTGATAATTCAATAACGGGTGTATCCAAAGGAGTAAATCCAAAATGTTCAAAGTTGTTTTGAATTATTTTTTTGATTCGTTCAATAATTATCTGTTGAGCGGGCAACAATTCCATAAAGCCAGATAAAATCTTTGGTTCGACAATTTTGCTCATTTTCTATCCTTTTACCTAATACATATACGAAGTAGTATACTTTTTTTATATCAAAAGTAAATTAAAAGTTTTTGTTTATAGTGGTGGTGTTTTTTTATTCATTTAGATTTTGTGATGAGATAAAATTAGGGCGTAAAAATAACCTTGGGTCAGTTAACACAAATTAAACTATGTTTTAGATGGGGATTAGTAATGGTTATAGAAGTTTTGCTTGTGATACCAGCGGTTCAGTTAGTAATATTTTAGCGAATTTCTGAGCCAGAGCCTCTGTTTTATTCCTTTGTGGAGATGAAAACAAACAGAGGTATTGATAATTGTAAAATTCCGAACAAGGGAAGCACGGATTGGGATTTTGGGGTTAAAAATCTTTTACAAAGAAAAAATATTAATAAAATAGTCTTTACTGACGAGGAAAACTTGGACGAATGCCGATTTTTTAAAACGTTATAAATGGAATCTTGTTTTTGTACGGGTAGAACTGCTCCCATCGCCTAAAAAAGGAAAAATCAATTGAATTTTTTGTGTGAAAAATGAATCAAAAACTGTGTCAAAAAAATAGGACGACGATGCTGTCTAAAAATAAAAGTGTGAGGAATGCGGGGCTTTAGAAATTTAAAAAAGCGAAAGGTTGAATTTTCGCTTTTTCTAAATGGTAGGTGGTAAGAGATTCGAACTCCTGACCCTCTCGGTGTAAACGAGATGCTCTAGCCAGCTGAGCTAACCACCCATAAAAAAGGACAGTAAAATTAACGGTCGATGATACTGCCCTTTTAAATATTGTCAAGCAAAAAGTAAACTATTTATTGACTGCTTGTTTTAAGCATTTGCCTGCTGTGAATTTTGGTTGTTTTGAAGCAGGAATCTTAATCTTCGCGTTTGTGCGAGGATTGCGGCCTTCAGAAGCAGCGCGTTTGCGTACTTTGAATGTTCCAAAACCAACTAAACGAACGTCATCCCCTTTTTTCAATGTTGCAGTAACGACATCAACAAAAGCATCGACGGCTTTGCTTGCATCTGTTTTTGACAAACCAGCTTTTTTAGCAACTCCTGTAACTAAATCATTTTTGTTCACGATAGGACTCCTTTTTATATATTGTTAATACCTATTTTTGGCTTTTTCGGCCACGTTTTTATGTTATGATTCTTTTTTTCGTTCTGTCAACAAAGAATCTTCTTTTTTTCTTGTTTTTAGCTTTTTTTTGCCAATTAAACAATTTATTGGTTGTTTTTGTTGTAAAAAAGAACGTAAAAGTAGAGTTTTATGCACGTAAAACAATATTTCTCTTATAAAAAAGAATCTATTTTTTTCGATTCGAAACCGATTCAGATTGTTAACAATCCCTTTTGTTATATAGGAAAAGAAGTTCTTTTTTCTGTATCCAAAATTGGCAAAATTGTTTTTTCTTCTTCCACAATGGGAGATAATTTTTTTGTCAAAGCGTATGAGAGGACTTCTTCAATTTGTGAAACGGTGATTATTTTTAATCCGTCTTTTACATTTTTAGGAATTTCAGTTAAGTCTTTTTCGTTTTCTGCAGGAATAAGAACAGTTTTAAGACCCCCACGTAAAGCGGCCAACAATTTTTCTTTTAATCCTCCGATAGGCAATACTTTTCCACGCAGAGTTATTTCACCTGTCATAGCAATGTCTTTATGTATGGGAATTCCAGTTAGTGCAGAAACAAGAGAAGTACACATCGCTATGCCAGCCGAAGGTCCATCCTTTGGTGTTGCACCTTCTGGGACGTGAACATGAATGTCGCTTTTTTCAAAAACAGAGGAGGGGATTCCAATATTGACATGACGTGATCGAATATAAGAACGCGCAGCTTCGATCGATTCTTTCATAACGTCACCTAATTGTCCCGTTAAAATGATATTTCCTTTACCAGGCATAGTAACAGCTTCAATAGAAAGAATTTCTCCGCCTACTTCTGTCCAGGCAAGACCTGTTGTTATGCCAATCTGGTCTTTTTTCTCGGCAACCCCAAAGCTATAACGAGGAATCCCCGCGAATTGTTCCAGATTATCAGGAGTAATGTCTATTTTTTCTCGCTGGTCCACCATAATTTCTTTGACCGCTTTTCTGGCTAGGTTCGCAATTTCTCGTTCCAGGTTGCGAACTCCAGATTCGCGCGTATACAGCCGAATTAGGCTACGAATAGCTTGTTCCGAAACCGAAAATTCATTTGCAGATAACGACGTTTCTTTCATTTGTTTGGGTAAAAGGTATTTTAGGGCAATTTGAACTTTCTCGTCTTCGGTATACCCTTCTAATTTAATGACTTCCATTCTGTCCAACAATGGGCGTGACATTTTAAGTGTATTAGCGGTTGTTACGAACATGATTTTTGACAAATCGTAATCAATTTCAAGATAATGATCGTTAAAGGTTTTGTTTTGTTCAGGATCTAATACTTCTAATAGTGCTGAAGAAGGATCTCCTCGCCAATCTGCGCCTACTTTGTCAATTTCGTCAAGCAAAAAGAGGGTGTTTAGTGTTTTTGATTTTTTCATGCTTTGAATAATTTTTCCTGGCATCGCCCCGATATATGTCCGACGATGTCCTCGAATTTCTGCTTCGTCTCTCATCCCGCCCAAAGATGCCCGAACAAAATGGCGATTTGTTGCTTTTGCAATAGATTGTCCTAAAGATGTCTTTCCAACTCCAGGAGGGCCAACAAGACATAAAATGGGTGCTTTGTTTTCGTGAGATTTTTTCTGTACTGCTAAAAACTCGATGATTCGTTCTTTGACTTTCTCTAATCCAAAATGATCCGCGTCTAATATTTCTTTTGCTTTGATTAAATCAATTTCTTCTTTTTGTTCTTTAGTATTCCAAGGCAAAGCCAATATCCAATCTAAATAGGTACGTACGATACTTGCTTCTGCGGACATAGGTCCAAGCATGCGTAATTTTTTTAATTCACTTGTTGCCCGTTCTTTTGCTTCTTTTGGTAAATGAGCCTTTTTAATTTTTTCTTGTAAATTGGCAATGTCGCAACCTTCTTCTCCGTCACCTAATTCTTTTTGAATGGCTTTCATTTGTTCGTTTAAATAGTATTCCTTTTGGCTTTTTTCCATTTGACGTTTAATTCTGTGGCGAATTTTTTTCTCAACTTGCAATGCCCCAATTTCACTTTCCATAAAAGTAAAAATCATTTCAAGTCGTTTAGATAAATTTGTGCATTCCAGTAAATTTTGCTTTTCCGATAACTTTAAAGAGATGTGTGAAGCAATGACATCGGCCAAGTCAGCGGAGTTTGTAATTTGAGAAACAGAAACTAAAACTTCGGGAGGCAAGTGTTTGTTTAATTGAACGTATTGTTCAAATTGATTCATAACAGAGCGTGTTAATGCCAGCAATTCTTTGTTGACGTCTTCTTTATCTTCATAAGGTGTTAATTTGACGCAGAAAAAAGGCTCTTCTTGTGTGATTGATTTTATTTGAGCGCGCCGTCCACCTTCGACAAGTATTTTAATCGTGCCATCAGGAAGTCGTAACAATTGCAACACAGTAGCCAAAGTCCCTACTTCATTTAAATCTTGAATATTCGGATTGTCAATAGTTGGATCTTTTTGGGACACTAAAAAAAGTTGTTTATTTTCTGATAAAATATGGTCAAGCGCACGGATGGATTTTTCTCTACCTACAAACAAAGGAACAATCATGTGTGGGAAAACGACGATGTCGCGTAAAGGAAGTAAAGAAAAGATTTCTTCCGAATCAAAGGAATTGTTTGCTTCGTTGTCTTTGATAATAGGCGTTGCCACATTATTATTTTCATTTATATCCATTGTTTTTCCTTTGTTAACTGGCATTTTCTGTGGAGTTTTCGTCACTATAGACAAGCAATGGTTTTACTTCACCCTTAACAACTTGTTCATTAATAATCACTTCTGTCAAATCCTTTAAAGTAGGCAAGTCGAACATCAAGTCTAACAATAAGTTTTCTAAAATAGAGCGCAATCCTCGAGCCCCTATTTTTTTGGTAATTGCCTTTTGTGCAATGGTCAAGCAAGCACCATTAGTGATTGTAAGTTTGCAATCTTCCATTTTGAATAAACTTTGATATTGTTTAATTAATGCATTTTTAGGCTTTGTTAAAATTTCTACCAATGCTGTTTCATCCAAATTATCTAATGTTGCGATGATGGGAAGACGTCCTACAAATTCTGGGATAAGACCAAATTTTAATAAATCTTCTGATTCTAATTTTGCTAATAACTCACCTATCTCTTTTTTGTGAGGCTCATTGACAACGGCCCCAAATCCGATAGAAGATTTTTGCGTTCGTCGTTCGATTAATTTTTCCAATCCATCAAAAGCACCACCACAAATAAATAGGATGTTTGATGTATCTACTTGGATAAATTCTTGTTGAGGATGTTTTCTTCCTCCCTGTGGAGGAACGGAGGCAATTGTCCCCTCCATCATTTTTAGTAAGGCTTGTTGTACACCTTCTCCAGAAACATCCCGCGTAATTGAAGGACCATCATTTTTTCTGGATATTTTATCAATTTCATCAATGTAGACAATTCCTTTTTGTGCCTTTTCTACATTGTAATCAGCGGCTTGTAATAATTTTAAAATAATGTTTTCGACGTCTTCCCCAACATAACCTGCTTCAGTTAAAGTTGTCGCGTCTGCAATGGCAAAAGGAACGTTCAATATTTTGGCCAATGTTCTAGCTAAATAAGTTTTTCCGCATCCCGTTGCTCCAACCAACAAAATATTCGATTTGTTGATTTCAATGTCATCTTTTTTGCTGGAAAAAAGGCGTTTATAATGGTTATATACGGCTACAGATAGCACTTTTTTTGCACGTTCTTGCCCAATTATATAATCGTCCAAAAATTTTTTGATTTTTTGGGGTTTTTGCAATTCAAATGGTTCTTGGTTCCCTTCGATTGTTGCATTTTTTTCTTCTTCTTTGATGATATCGGCGCACAACGTGACACACTCATCACAAATGAATACGGTTTGTTCTTTCCCGTCGCTGAAAGATAAAGTTTTTCCACCGATTAATTTGCGTACTTCATTTTGTGTTTTATTGCAAAATGAACAAGTTAAAGCACTTTTTCCTGTGTTATTATCTTTCTTGTCAGTCATTGTAATCCCTTCTATTAACACACTCATATATAAGAATATAGGGGAAAAGCCAAACTTTTCAAGCCCTTTTATAAAATATATGCTTAAGCCGTTCTTTTTGTGATGATTTCATCAATCAATCCAAAATTTTTGGCATCTTCTGGAGTCATGAAATTATCGCGTTCCATTGCTTTTTCCACAACATCCAAAGGTTTGCCTGTTTGTTGAACGTAAATTTGGTTCAATCTAGATTTTAAATCCAAAATTTCACGAGCATGAATTTCTATATCTGTTGCTTGGCCTTGGAACCCTCCCGATGGTTGGTGTATCATGATGCGTGAATTGGGGAGGGCATAACGTTTACCTTTTTCTCCACAGCAAAGTAAAAGAGAACCCATAGATGCAGCTTGCCCTAAAACAATTGTCGAAACAGGACATTTGATGTAATTCATTGTATCCATAATCGCCAACCCAGAAGTAACGATGCCTCCTGGAGAATTAATGTAAAAAGAAATTTCTTTTTGAGGATCTTCTGATTCAAGAAATAAAAGTTGAGCACAAATCAAACTAGACACATCATCTTGAACTGTTCCTGTTAAAAAAATGATTCTTTCTTTTAATAGACGAGAGTAGATATCATACGAGCGTTCGCCTCTTCCAGTTTGCTCGATAACAGTTGGAACAAGATAGTTCATCTGAGGCGAAATAAAATCTGTGCAATCCATAGTGTTCCTCCTTTATTTTGTTTTCTTTGATATTTTCTCTTTTTTATCGGGGTCGTAGGCATATAATTC
>CAZXTR010000035.1:0-8617 GCA_964643615.1 uncultured Lactobacillales bacterium
TGGTGCCGATTGTCGGACTCGAACTGACGACCTGATGATTACAAATCAACTGCTCTACCAACTGAGCTAAATCGGCACTATAAAGAGAGCTTATACAGGAAGTCTTTCTAGAAATCAAGTTCTTTTTTCTATTTTTTGATATTTTTCTTTTCTTTAGTTGTTTTTTCTTTTTCTTATGTTAAAATGCAATTATCATTTTGGGGAGGGCGGATGAGTTCTATTTTTTCGGTGATATTTTCGTCTATTTTAAAATATAAAAAGCAAAAGACAAATGATATCATGGGTGTTTATCCAGGCAGAGTTCATGTGTGTGCTTTGCCTGAACGCCGTTATTTAAAAACATCAAGAGTAATGGCTTTGATAGCCCTTATGAGCATCGCTGGGAATTTTGCTTTAGCATTTGTTTATATGGATATGGCATCATCTGTTTCTTCAATGATTGCAACGCCGTTGTCGGCAGAGGATACAATAGCTTCACGTATGAAAAGAAGAACGTATTTATACCGTATTGATCCCTATCATCAAAAAATTAAACAAATAGAATTGGCGGAATCTTTTTCCTCATCGTTGAATTTAATGGTCGAAAGCTTAATTGAAGAACATATATTAATGCTTTATAGTGTAGTGCCAAGTTATGAAATAATGGAACAAAGATTTTCTCCGACAGGCAAGATGGCTTTGTCTGTTAGCGAGGGGGGGAGGACCATTTTAGAACAAGAAAAAGTAAAAGCATTAAATGATTCGAAAAATGGTATCACTCGTAAAGTTTATATTTATTTTCTCCAGAGAGTAAATACGAACCTTTTTGAAGTTATCTTTGACGTTTTTTCCTTTGACAAGAATGTCAACGGATATAGGGTGTGTCGATGCCTTGAAAAAGATGACGCGTGCTTGACTTGCCTGCGTGAAGAATCTCAAAACATAACAAGGCATCGAGTATTTTTAAGGTATGCATTTAATGCCCAATTGAATTCGACACAACGTAAGCAGTATAACCCTTTTTTGTTTAATATTTATATGTATGCCGATTTTATAGTTCCCATACATAATAATGATATGTGGACGGATGTAGATAGAATACTTTAAACGCGTCCATAGGCATCTTCATAGCGGATAATATCTGATTCGTCTAAGGTATCTCCTGTTTGAACTTCGATGAAAGCGATAGATGAATCTGTTTCGTTAGCTATACGATGTTTCATTTCTTTGGGGATAAAAATCACAGAATTTGAAGACTTTTGGATAATATCATTTCCCAACGTAACTGTTGCCGTTCCATCTACAATAATCCAATATTCATCCCGAAAGTGGTGAGATTGTAGGGATAATTTTTTTCCGCAGAGTACGAAAATTTGTTTTACAATGTAATTTTTCCCAACCCCTATCACTTCCCAAGTTCCCCAGGGCCTTGTATCTTTATCACCAAGTTTATATTCTATTGTCATAAGGCGTATGATTAGAGGTTCCTTTTGTTTTTGTCAAATGAAAAAAAACTTTCTTTTTCGGATTAAACAGTGTATGGCTAACCAAAAGAAAGAGAATCTTTATAGGAAACAAAGTTATTTTATTAAATAAGCTCTCAAAAAAAAGATTAATTTTTTGGGTTCAAGGTACTCTATTATAGCGAGTGCAAAGGCTTCTATTTCTGGCATGAATGGGTTTCGGCTATAGTAAATGCTAGAGCATTTTCCTTTCTTGCTGGCGGTTTTTCGGTCCCAGAAGATTTGGAAAAAGAAATTATTTTAACTCAACGACGAACGAAACAACCATTTGGGGTGAACTTAATAGTGATGCATCCCTGTTTGGATGATTTAGCAGAAATATGCATCTGTTGTCGAGTTTCTCATGTTATGTTGGTGAGAGGACCACCTTCTTCTCAGCTTGTTAAAAAATTAAAAGAAGGTCATGTGAAAGTGATGTCCTTTGCCCCGACTCTAGTGCTTTCAAAGCGCTTAATTAAAATGGGAGTTGATACTTTGGTTATTGAAGGAAATGAATTGGGTAGACATATTGGCCCTGTGAATACGATTGTTTTAATGTAAGAAATGTTACCTGTTATTCATGAAATTCCTATTTTTGTTGCAGGATGTGTTGGAACAGGAGCAATGATATCAACTTGTTTATTGATAGGTGCTTTAGGTTGTCAGTTGGGCACTTCTTTTGTTTGTATCAAAGAATGTCAAGTGCATCCCGATTTTAAAAAAGTCTATATAAATGATTCGTCACGAGATGCAGTGCCGACTGTACAAGTGTCTCAAAATTTCACCGTTATTATTCCCGTTCGTTCTTTAAATAACCAAGCTCACCGTGCGTTTTACGAACATCAAGTGAAGCTTGTTGAAGCGTATAAAAATGGAAGTTTGACAATTGCTCAAGCACGTTCTAAAATCGAATCGTTTTGGGCGGGAGCTTTGAAAAAGGCTGTGCATAATGGTAATGTTGATGAAGAGTCTGTCATGGCAGCTACAAATTGTAGGAATCGTTCGCCAAGAATCAACAGCTAAGAGAGTTGTTGAGTGCTTTTTTTAGAAGCGCAAGAGGCTTTGGAGCAAATGAAAAAACGTTTAGAGGTTTAAATATGGTGGAAAATAAAAATCTTGAAGAACTTTCTTCTCGTCGTTTATTAAAGCGGTTGCGGGATGTCATGACACAAGATTCTGCCACTCAAGATAAATTGGATGAGATTGTTAAATTTGTTGCATTAGAGCTTCATTTTCCAGTTTGTTCTTTCTATTATTTGCAACCTGGTGATATTTTAGAATTGTTTTCAAATTACGGACTGAACAAAAAGGCTATTCACGAAACAACATTACGTATGGGTGAAGGTTTAGTGGGTGAGGTTGCTATACAAAAAAAAGCATTGTCTTTTAACAACGTTTGGAAACATCCAAGTTTCGTTTATAAACCTGAAACGGGGGAGAAACCATTCAAATCTTTATTGGGGGTCCCTGTTTTAAAAGGAAGTTATGTGTTGGGAGTTTTATCTGTTCAAACAGAAGATCCTTATACTTATAATGAGGATGAAATTGAAATATTGGAAACAGTGGCAATGGTGCTTGCTCAGATGTTGAGTTCAGCCGATTTTAAAAGCAGGGGACAAGGCATATTGATGTCGAAAAAGGATTTCCAATCTAAATTAGAAGGGGTCCGGTTGGCCTTTGGTATTGCTATTGGTAAAGCCTTTGTCCATAATCGTTTGAATCGTGTCTCTGATTTGGTTTCGGCGGACGAAACGGTTGAATTAAAAAGATTGAACGATGCATTGTTGACGATGGATAAAGAATTGGACCAATTATTGGCTTCCCCAGATTTAAGTGATGAAAATGTGGAAATTTTTGAAACTTACCGTATGTTTACAAAGGATAAAGGTTGGATTCAAAAAATTACAGATTATATTCATACAGGATTGACAGCTGCTACAGCTGTGCAAAAAGTTGCTGATGATATGACAGAACGGATGTCGATGATTTCAGACCCTTATTTAAAGGAGCGTATTCATGATTTTCAAGATTTAGCAGATCGTTTACAACAACATTTTGCTGGTCGTAATTTGTCGGATAAAAACGATAAATTGGATGTGAATACAATTTTGATTGCAAAGTCTATGGGGCCAGCAGAATTGTTGGATTACGATAGATCTAAAATAAAAGCGTTAGTTTTGGAAGAAGGATCGCCGACAATGCACGTGGTTATTGTGGCACGATCTTTAAATATTCCGGTTGTCGGTGGGTTTAAAGACATTACTTCGTTTGTACAAAAAGATGACATTATTGCAGTGGATGGAGATGGAGGATTTATCTTTGTTAATCCATCAGAGGATATTTTGAAAGATTATCGTGCACATATTGATTTGATTGATAAATTACGGCGTAGGTACGAAACTTTAAAAGGTGTTCCTTGCCGAACATTGGACGGTGTTGATGTGTCTTTGAATATTAATGCGGGGCTAGCAATTGATGTGTTGTCTTTGGGAGATGGAATGGCTGATGGGATTGGGCTTTATCGGACAGAATTACCTTTTATGTCTACAGCTCAATTACCAGATGCGCAAGCACAAACAGAAATTTATAGGCGTGTCTTGTTAAGTGCTGAAGGAAAACCAGTTATATTTCGAACTTTAGACATTGGCTCGGATAAAGTTTTGCCTTATATTCAACATAAAACTGAAGAAAATCCAGCGATGGGATGGCGTTCTATTCGTATTTCATTGGATAGACGTTCGATTTTACGTGTGCAATTGAGAGCTTTTATCCGTGCAATTAATGGCGGAATTTTATATGTTATGTTCCCTATGATTACGGATGTTGATGAATTTATTGATGCTAAAAAAACGTTGCAAATTGAATTACATCGAGAAAAAGAAAAAGGGCATATTTTGCCTAAAGAAATTAAAGTAGGGACAATGTTGGAAGTACCATCGTTGGCTTTTCAATTGGATGAGTTGTTGCCTCTTGTAGATTTTATTTCTATCGGAAGTAATGATTTATCACAGTTTTTATTTGCAACGGATAGAAGCGACCCTACTATTTGGGAAAGATGCGATGTTTTATCGCCATCTATGTTAAAAATGTTGAAATATATAACGGACAAATGTTGTGAATATCATGTGCCGTGCTCGCTGTGTGGAGAAATGGCAGGCAAACCATTAGATGCTATGGTTCTTGTTGCACTTGGAATTACAAGATTGTCGATGAGTGTTTCTGCCCTGGGGGCTGTGAAGGCAATGATTCTATCGATGAATGCATCTCACGTACAAGAATATTTATTCTCTATTTTGTCGTCTAAAGATCATTCTTTGCGTGAAAAAATAAGAAGTTTTGCAGTTGATCATGGTGTTGTTATTTAAAGGATTTTTATGAAAAAAGCAATTATATTGGCGGCTGGTCGTGGAACACGAATGAAGTCGGATAAGTTTAAAGTATTACATTGTATTGGTGGGCGTCCAATGATACTAGAATTGTTATCTAGCCTGCAAATGGGAGGTATTGATGAAGTGGCTCTTGTTGTATCTCCACACATGGTTTCTCTTCAAAATGACGTTGGTTCAGTGCGTTTTGCAGTTCAAGAGAAGGCTTTGGGGACGGCTCATGCAACATTAGCTGCGCGAGATTTAATCGGTAATTTTAACGGAAAAGTTTTGATTGCTTTTGGAGACACTCCGTTGATTCGGTCTACTACTTTCCAGCATATGTTGGATGCTTTGGACGAATCAGACATTGTTGTGTTGGCTTTTGAGCCAGATGACCCAGCGCATTATGGTCGTTTAGTTGTGGATGCAAATGGATTACAATCAATTGTAGAATATAAAGATGCAAATGAAAAACAAAGGGCTATTCGTTTATGTAATGCAGGAGCTATCGCTGTGCGCGCGGAACATATTTGGAGCTTACTTTCTCAAATAAAGAATCAAAATGTTGCCAAAGAGTATTACCTTTTTGATATGATTGAAATTGGCCGTAAGCAAGGTTTAAAAATGAACGTTGTTAAAGGGGATAAAGATGAAGTGATGGGTGTTAATTCTCGTAGTGACTTATCTGTTGCTGAACGCGTTTTTCAACAAAGGAAACGTCAAGAGACGATGGAAAATGGAGTTACTTTGCAAGATCCTCAAACAACATATTTTTCATATGATACACAAATAGAATCGGACGTTGTTGTTGAGCCGTGTGTTTTTTTTGGCAAAGGTGTTTACGTTGAGAAAGGAAGTATTATCCCAGCCTTTTCAAGGCTTGAAAATATACGAGTGAAAGCAAAAAAATGAAGAAGTTCTTTTGGATTTTTGGATTGATATTGTTACTTTTTATTTGTTTTGCAATATGGGCTTTTTCGAATCCGTCTGTTACTGATGTTTGTTCGGATACTATTATCGAATGTATAGAACAATCTTTGCCCGATGGCAGGTGGCCTAGATTTTACGGTGCGTTGAAGTGTGTATTTTCTAATGTCATTTGTGTGTTTTCTAATGTGAAAGAGGGATTTTGATGTTAAAGCCATTTTTGATGATAGATATGGGGGGAACATATATTCGATTTTTAATGCAAGGTCAAAATATTTCACAAATTGTTAATTATCAAGTGTCTGATTTTAAAACGGTATTTGATGCTATCGACAATTACTATTTCCAGACGAAAAATGATAAAACTTCCAGATTGATAATGGCAGTACCTGGGGTGACGAATGGAGAAACATTATCTTTTTTAAATAACCCATGGACTTTTTCAAAAACAGAACTATGGGAAAAACTAAATTTAAGCGAATTGAAGATTTTAAATGATTTTGAAGGCCAAGTCATTGCCATACCTTTGTTGGCGAAAACAGATTTATATCAAATTGGAGCTGGGATAGAACAAAGTGGATTTCCAAAAGGCGTTTTGGGCGCAGGAACGGGGTTGGGTTTTGCCTATTTAATGCCTGAGAAAAAGACTTGGCGTCCTGTTGGAACAGAAGGCGGGCATGTAACAATTTCTGTACAATCTGGATTAGAATGGAAAGTTTTTAAAATTTTGCAGAAAAAGTATACACATGTTTCTGCCGAAAGAGTGATTTCTGGTCAAGGTATTGTCAATATTTATCAAGCATTAAATAAAATATACGGGAAACAGGAACAAAATATAACTCCTACAGAAATTATGGAAAATGCATGCCAAAAAGAGGACGTTTCTATGCAAAGTATTGAAATGATGTTTGCTTGGATGGGAAGCGTTGCAGGAAATATGGCTCTTGCTTTGAATGCCTTGGGAGGTATTTATATTACAGGGGGTATTATTCAACAAAAGGGCGTATTAGATTTGTTGCAAAATTCTGAATTTCGCAAGCGGTTTGAAAATAAAGGACGTCGAGCAGATTATATGAGACAGATACCTACGTTCTCCGTAGTAACACATCAACGTGTGTTTTTAGGTTTGGAATATTTAGCAAACCAAAGTGTAATCACATAAATGAGTTGAATTAAAAAAAAACGGTGATATAAATCCTTTCTTTGATTTCTCTAAAAGGAAAAGGATTAATGCATAAAAATAGAGTATGGCCTGTTTCTTTGATTTTTCTTATTAAAGATAATATGCTTTGTTTAGGCAGAAGAAAAAATACTGGCGATATGGATGGATTGCTTTCTGTTCCTGGAGGACATGTGGAATCAAATGAATCTCCTTTGAACGCTATTGTGCGAGAATCTAAAGAGGAAGCCGGAATTGACTTATCTTTGAAAAATACGTATTTATTTTTTACGTTGTATAGGAAAAATCAATATGTAAAGCATGAAACTGTGGATTTTTTTTTCGTATGTACCAAATGGAACGGTGAAATCCAAAATAACGAGTTGAATAAATGTGAAGGATTCGATTTTTACAACATCAACGAATTGCCAAAAGATATGATATTAAGCCAAAGACAAGCTTTTGATTTGTGGAGCCAAGGGTATAATTATGGAGATTTTGGGCTCTCTCCTCAGAGCCCTCGTGTTATTGTGCCAAGAAAGAATGCCCATTATTGCATAGAGCGGGGCATCTTTAAAATAAGGATATAAAAAAATTAAAAAACTTCTTGCTTTTTGTTTTGTTTTTTGATACAAGCATTCCTTGTGACCCATTTTATGGGGGTGTAGCTCAGTTTGGTTAGAGCGTCTGCCTGTCACGCAGAAGGTCGAGGGTTCGAGCCCCTTCACTCCCGCCATTTAGAAATCAAGCCTTTCTTTTGAAATGTTTTTAACGTTGTTTCGCTTTTTCCTAAATTCAAATTTTGTTCTTTTTTTATAATTTTAATATAAAAGCATGCTTGTCACAATTATTCAATTTTGGGCAATTAAGGCAATCACTAAAAGTTTTATACGGAAGTGTTGACCTCTCTACTTCTGAAAAACCACACTTTTTAAAAAAATTAACTTGATGACTAAGAGAAAAAAGTATTGAAAGTTTCAAATCTTTAGCTTTTTGGATAATGCCATTAACTAGCGCTGTTCCTATTCCTTTGTTTGTTTCATTTTCAGCTACGGCTAAGGAAGCAACCTCCGCTAAATCAGACCATGCAATAGAGAGCCGACAACAACCTAAAATTTTCCTGTTTTCTTCATAAACTAAAAAATTAGGAATGTTTTTATAAATTTCAGAAGGTGTTTTAGGTAGCATTAACCCTTTTTTTGCTCGACGATTAATTAAAGAAAAAATAGCATCACTATCATTCATAATTGCATTTCTAATCATTGTTTTTCCTTTGGTTTTCTTTTGTGAAATATTATAGCAGAGTAAGATCATCTTTTAAGACAATCAAGCAATACTTCAAAATCAAATTGTTAAGTCGTTTTTTATAGAGGCTGTATTAGACTTGATGTGAGCCTTTTATATTACTGCAGAAGCAGTTTATCTTCTTTTGGCTTTATAATGGAGGCGAGTACATTTACTCGTATGAATGCTCCACTGGGACACTTCGTTAATTAATTTCACTGGATTAACAATAATCCCCAATACTTGATATAAGGGCCTTTTTTTAACATTAAAAAAGTGACTTTTAAAAAAGGATGTGTTAAAAACAAAACTGTTTCGTTTTAAGAAGAGAGGATAAATGGAGAAAATTTACTGGCATCATAAAAAAAATCAAGAAGTTTTTGATTTTTTTAAAACAG
>CAZXTR010000036.1:0-8177 GCA_964643615.1 uncultured Lactobacillales bacterium
AAACATCGGCTATTTCCTTCATGGTCTTTCCACGTGTGCGACGAATCATTCTAATCTGGTTTGGAAAAACAATCTCTTCCATGTAAAAATCTCCCTTAAAACATTACTCTTTCGATTTATAACAGATTTTTTATTTAGAAAATAGACAAAAAATAAAAAAATGTATTTTTTTTAAAAAGCAAAAAGAAAAAAGGACTTATCGACAAAAAATAAGTTTTAGAAACTTAAGGCACTTCATTTTCTGATTCATTGCTTTGTTCTTCTTTTTCGAGTTTTTCTTTATGTTTTACCTCTTCATCTATGTGTTTCTTTTTCTCTAATTCTTCTTTGCTTTCAGGGGTATTTTTTTTGTCCAAATCTTTTTTGTTTTGTCCTTCGTCTTCTTTATGTGGTTTTTCGGTTTTTTCTTTATCTATATGTTTGTTATTCGTTTTTTGTGCAGCATCGCCCCCTATTTCTCTGTCTGAAAGGCTGTTATCTAAGTTTTTATCCAACGCTGTTCCTGGTATAAAGAACAATAGTTTGCGGGAAATATTATTAATTGCCATCAACCCTGTAGCCAATAGGCCCCATTTAATACTTCCTGTTGCTGAAGCTGTTCTTATGAAGTATTTATTTTTAGCAATCGAGTTCCCGGTTTTACGGACAAGAGAACCGCCTGAGTATCCTATTAATTTCGGGATGAATATAATCGCTTTTCTTGAAATAAACATACCTGCGCGTACGCCCCATTTGAATGGAATGAATCCCAATTCCATGGCCTTTCGTCCAATCCAAAAACGATTCATAAATTGATAAGTCGCATTAAAACGAGATCTTATCTTTTTAGGAATGTTCATTGTTTTATTCGACTCAGCACTGGTTCCAAACATAAAATTTGCTGCCTGATTTATATTTTTAAGATTTTTATTGATATGTTGTACTTTTGCATTCAATTGACGATCCCATTTTTGTGGAATAAATTCTATGGATTGGGCTATTCCTTCTGTATGTTGACTAATTTTTTGGCTGAGCATTAAGCTTGCTCGGTCATAGGCCTCAACCGTATGATACTTTTTCCACGTTTTTCCTTTTTTGAGGTTGTCTATATCATAATCTTCCTCTGATTTTCTTTTTTTGAGTATGCGCATATGTCGTGTTTTAGATACCCCCCAATCCACGTCGTATATTTCTTTGGTAAAAGTCATAGGCGATGCAACTAGTTGAGCTGTAGACGCTCCGGCTTGAATACCTCCTGTGCTGGCCAAATTAATTCCAGAAATGAGCGACGTAACATCGTCGATAGCGTGGATAAGCTTAAATGAGATAAAACATACAAAAGCGCACATTATAATCAAAAAACATCCAGAACTTGTTTGAAAAATATTAAATAAAGCAAGGATATCATTCTTTGCTAGTGCATCGACAATAGCGGTCGTATCATCACCAAGCGCGGTATAGAATATGCGGACAATTAAAATAAGCAAAATAGACATTGATAAAAAGGTAAATAGTGAATACAAAATTATGTTGATAGCATTTTTTGCATAATTACGCGTTGATTCAAAAACATAGGCGGGAATCAAGAATGGCATCAGTACAGTCACAAAACCTATTCGGAAAAATGCATCAATTAAATAAAACGGGAACAACAAAGAAATGATAAAAAATGTTAATAAAACAGTAATCCCCGTCAACCACATCATCAAATTTGGAATTTTCATTCTGAATGGAGATGGAATGCTTTGTGGTGGGAAATTCCACGCCCCATCTGTTGTTGAATAACAAACTAATGATTGCCCAATAATGATGGGCGGAGAAATTGTCCGATATAAAGAACAAACAATACAAAGCATAGAGTTTTTTAAAACGGCTGAAAAAGCGCTGTCCTCTTTGACTTCTTGTAAATAGGGAACCTTTTCGGCTCCTTTTGGAGCGGGGACAGAAGCGTTTGGATTTTTCATTGCCGTACAGTAGGGACATTTATTTATTGGCCCTCCTTCTTTCCCTAATTTACTTGATACCGCATCATCAAATTTGACTTGTGTATTACCAAAAGCAGAAGTATTAGAAACTTCCATACTAATGCCCGCAGAAAATGAAAAGAAAGGTGTTAAAATCCAATTGAAAAGTTCTTTCATGGGCATGACCAATAATGCGGAAGCAAAAATTACAAGTATAAATTTTTTAAACATATCAGCAAAAACTGCGTTAAAATCTGTAAAACCTAAAGAACCGACCATTTTCAAAATCATGAAAAAAATCCAAAAAACAAAACCAATCCCCAATAATTTTAAAGCTATTTTTGTTTCTTGTGTTTTTTTATAAAAGGATGTCGTTAATCGATCAATACTTTCGATAATTAAATAAGTTATATCGCACGACCAACAATCATTTTGAATGTTTTTTAAAAGTTCATGGGGTGTTTCACAAAGGCTGCTTTTTCCTTTGTCTTCTTTTTTTATATCCTTTTGCAACTCGGAATAACGTTTATAATAGTTTTTTAATTGAGTGTTTTGTTCTTGTGTCCGTTGATCTGTTGGGATATTTTGGATTTCTTTAATCTTTAATTCAAGATTGATTTCTTCCGGTGTCGGTCTTTGGGCAAGTAGGGGAGAAGATGAGGTTGCAAAGAAAAAACTTGTCGCCAAACAAGCAATAAAGATTATTTTTTTTGTATAATAAAAAAGTTTGGTGCGGTAAATTGCATAGCCAAGACAAATAAAAATTACAGGCAAGGATACAATCCACGCATATTCTAAATAATTTCCGATATTTGTAAAAATAAATAACGAGAGTAAAGAAAATAAAAAAGTAATTTGTAGTATGCGTTTAATCATAATCTATTTCTTTACCTCTTTAACTGTTTTTTTAGCTATTTCAATGCCTTCTGCCGCTGCTTTTTTCAACGCCCATGATGTCACTGGACCCAGTCCGCACAGGTACGCAACTGCCGCAACTAAAAGGTACATAGTTGCCTTAATGGCAATAGTTGCTTGGTTAATTGTTTTTGCTAAAATAGATGAAGACGCAATGCCACTTAAAAATCCCGCAATTTCTTGTGTTTTTTTGGATAGGCCAAACATATAAAGTAATAAAATAAGGAATGATAGCCCTCCAATAGAAAACTTGGTCATTGATTGAATCGTATTTGGATTCGTTTCTTGGTAGGTTGGATTTAACATCATTGCATACCCCCGTATTTCGGCATAAGATTCAATAACTGATATCGCTATTGCCGCAAAAATACACCCGACTAACAATTCAATAAATGCAGACATAAACACTTGCCATACTTTTAAGGTCCATTGTGCCGTATATGGGAAAACCCATGCTACCAAAAATAACGGAAATAAAATGATAGAAAATCCCATTCGAACAATAGCATCAATAAAATAATAAGGGAAAAATAAAGACAAAAGAATGAAGAAGACAATAACAAAAATGCCCAAAATAAATGCTGTTATTTCCCCAACTAGTAACATCCTTAATCCTAAGACACGTCCAAAATCCAAAGAAATTTGCAAGCGATAAATTAAATTTTCAATTTGTGTTCCTACAATGGAAGGGAAAGCAAGATTATCCTTAAAGGTTTGTCCAATGTCAGAACGACTGGCAATAAGAAATGAATCGCTATTGTCTAAAATGCTCATCGTGACGTTGATAAACATTAATGAAATAGGCTCTACAATCAAATTAACAAAGTTCAATAATGTATTTGCATTTAATAAAACAGCAGCAACAAACAAAGCACGGCCAAAACGTCCTAAGACAGTTGTCCAATATTTTATATAATTAGGAACGCGCATGCTTGTAGCAAAACCGACTGTCTTAAACACTAACCATATAGCCAAAAAGATCCCAAGGAAATTCAATGAAATAGGACGTATTTTGTCATAAAAAGATAATGCAATCTCTCCACAAGAAGCATAGACTGCTCCAAACAATTGACATGACCAACATCCCTTAATAGAGCTCATCAATGTATCTGTCTCGGTAAAATCTTTATTCATTTTTACTTCACACGAACACAACAAAAAGCATACTAAAAACAAAGGAATGACAGAAAAAATCCTTGTTTTGAAAAAGTATTTAAAAAAAGTCTTTATGTATTCCTGCATGCTTAAGTGTCAATATCCTTTTTACTATTTCTTTGTCGCGCTTTTTTAGAAAAAAAGTACAGTTTTTTATTTAAGGTCCTTTCCCTTTCCCACTTTTGGCGAAAGTCTTTTTCCCTAAAGCGCTTCCAGCTTTCGCTATGCTTGCTCCACCTTTCTTTGTGGTTTTAGCCACAATGGAAAAAGTTGCATTCCCTAGATCTGGATTCATTCTTGCTCCGTTAAAGATTGCACCTAACGCAGGTGCCATACTTAAAACACCCCAAGTGATATATACGGCAGCAAATGTGACGAAAATAAGAGTGCCACTTAAATCCAAGGAATCAATCGCCTCTTTAATGTTGTCCCTTTCTAGCATCATGGGAATGATTTTATCTATATCAACACCAACTGTCAAAAGTTTAAGTCCAATGACCATTAAAATGGATAAGGCTAGTAAAGTAAACATGCATGAAATAAAAACATCCCATCCTTTTTTCATATACTCTCGCGTAATTGGGAATACCCAAAACAAAACATATAAAGGTATTAAAATGGCAGTAAATCCAATTCGAACTAGAATATCGATTAATTTCCATGGAAATATGAAAAAAACGCCAAAGAAACCAATCGCCACTAGGAAACCAACCAACAGTGCACTTATGTCTGGGAACCCAAACCAACCAGCATTAAACGAATAACCAAAAATAGTTGCGCCGACGGCCATGCCTTTGATGAGAGAGGCGCTCATAGTTTTAAGCATGCAAAGCATTGAATCGTATACTGTCGAGCTAAGAGGCAACTTGTTCCCGTTAATATAAAAACGAGAATCATTTGGATTCGTAGCCGTGCATAATTTTGAATCACTTTCTATAATTTTATTATCCTCAATTCGCCAAGCTGTAGATGGCTTCAGCCCGGAACTGTTCATCACCTCTTGTGTTAGGCCACTAGTAAAATTAATAATTGGATTGATTGTATAATCAAAAATAAAGGCAATGGATGATGATAAAAGAGCTCCTCCGATTAAAATTGTGCCAACTGCTTTGAATAATTTTGTGATGAATTCTCCTGTATTTGGAATATTTAAAGTGATGGTATATTGAAAAACAATCCAAAGTAACCAAAATGCCCCTAATATACCAAGAAATTTCATAAATACAGAGCCAACACTACCCGCTAACTTATTGTAAAGTTGATATGAAATGTTGTTGATAACGTCAAATGCTGCGGTGAAAATAGGGCAAAACCAACATCCAGACCCCCCTTCTCCTAAGTAGCCGGATATCACTTTTGAAAATAATGCACACGATGTTTCACCATGAGCAAACTCAACAAGGCTCTCCATCTGATCATCCACCCAATCGACAGCAGTCCCTGAAATAATAATGACGTCATTGACAGGGTTATTATCAAATTCTTCTCTTGAGGTTGTGATTAGTGCTTGAGAGCCTGAAATTGCAAGCCTGTTTAACCCTGTTGTATATTTGTTTGCTTTATCTAAAAACTCTTGAGAAATGCCTGGTATTTGTGCCATCGCTTCTTTTAAAGCAGTAGCATATTGAGGATTTTGAAGAGTGTCATTTAGCCCCTCGTCATCCGAATTATTAAGGGCGGAAATATTATGATGATATAAATCCACTATTTCCTGTTGTTCAGGGGTACGATCTCTTCTTGACAAATTTGTCGCCGCGATGAAAGTTTCTAAATCTGCCGCATTGAAGGTATAGCCTCTTGATTGAATAGATGAAGGCAATTCATTTGATGTTTGACTTCCTTCTGATGTGGTGGATCCGAGTGTTGGATTTGCCGTTTGGGCATATGTAAAGGATGAAGGTAAATTGAAAAGATAAAAGAACAACAAACAAAAAATTATTTTTTTCATAGCGGCCCCTTGTTTAATTCAAAATGTAAAAATATTTTTCGAATATTATAGACACGAAAAAATCTTTCGTCTATAATATTTTGTATGTTTTTTACACAAGGGGAAAAACAATGTCTCCACAAGAAGAGTTAGAAACAAAAGTTTTAAAAATATATACGCAAATTTTTCGGTATAAAGATTTGCTGAAGGGGGCCCCAGATTTAACGATAGACCCAAAGTTTGTGACGATTGAAACGCAATCGAAACAATTGCCTGTGATTATGGAACAAACGAAAATGGCTGTAGCGTATTTGTTGGCGATTAAAGTGGAAAATTTGACTATTGCTTCTATGATTAAGGCTGTTGAAAAATACTATAAAAAAGATGATTTTTGGAAAAGGCTATTAATTTCTTATATTGATGCATACCATACTTTCGATGGAGATATTCTAAAACAAAAAAAAGATGATTTAAAAGATCAAGTTGCGACATTACAAAAAAAAGTATCTTCATATCGGGCCGCAAGACAACAATTAATAGAAACGTTTGCAAATGCTGTAGAAAAGGAAAAGTTCCCTGTTGATGCAAAAAAGCTTTTCGCAAACTATCTAAATATGTCTGAAGCCAATCCGAAAGAAGCGTGGCAAATGTTGATTGTTCATCCTGCGTATTTTTCCAAGATTATCACAACGGACAAAACAGGGAGATTGGTTTTAACCCCTAAAGAAGCAAAAGAACAAGACGACCGTTTAGGGGCTTTTATTAAAAATCTAAAGGCATAGAAAATATTGGACAAAACTCTTTTTTGGTGCTACAATATCACCGTTGTTTTGAAATGAAGAAAGGAAAATGAAATGGCTTTCCCAGGACAAAAAGAAACTCCTAACCCGTGGGGACAGAAAAAGACAGAAAATTCATCTCCAGTCTCCGAGGAAGTAAAACCTGAGGAAATTAAACCAACGGATAATTTGATTCCTGTCGTTGATGTTGTTTTGGAAAACGTTCCTCCTGTTATCCAGAAAGAAGAAGGAGTTACTTTGAAAGTATCAGAAAAGATAGAGGATAAAGGACATCAAGAGCAAGAAGATCCGAACAAACAATTACAAAAAAAATCATCAGCATTTGAAGATATAAAGCCTAATCCCAATGTGAAGTATAAAGATATTGAGAATAAGTCATCTCCTTTTTTATCTATTATACCTGCACTTATCCCCGAGGGGATAGTTAGAGTAGTAGAAGAGCTTAGTAAACCGTTAAAAAAAGCTTATAGAAAAGTTGTTCCTGCGAAATTAAAGGTTCCAAAAGATCTCGAAACCCAAGTTGCGGATTTTGATCCAACGGAAGGGTGGCGTCGTGATCCAGAAATCAAAAATAAAAAGAAAAAAGATAATCCGAACGCACGTGTTGGAAATGTATTGGATCAAGTCACAAATGTAAATGACACTCCAGAAGCAATGATGACGGCGTTGTTGGTCGCTTGTGTTAGCTTTCCTGGTGATTTTTTAAAATATCGGATTGACTTAGAAAGTGCCTATGCTGAAGAAAAGAAAGCATATCGTTTGAAAAAAGCGCAAGCATGGCGAGCATCTATTCTTAAAGCTAAGAAGATGGACGAAGTATCTGGAATAAAACAGATTTATGGTGATTTCGCATTGCACAGAGCTTTCTTGATTAAGAAGTATCATTCAGAAATATTTGACGTTGACGGTATGAGCTTGGACGAAAAAGGGCGCGTAAGTAAAGAGAATATGGATATAATTTATAACCGCATGGAAAGTGAAAAACAAAAAATATTTATTCGGTATCCAAAAGTATTTGAAGAAATGCAAAATAAAACTTTAAGGGAATTCACGCCAGAAGAATCAATGCGTTTTAGGGATTATTTTTTAATCGAACATAACAAAGAAGTTATGGGAAATACGTCTAAGCAAATGGCACAACAATATTCCGATGAACAAATTGATTTATTTAAACAAGGCCTTGCTTTGCGTAATTGGGTAAAATTAAATAATCGTATGCCGATTGAAGAAGAATTAAAAGATTTAAAGGATAGTTTTTTGGGTAAAAATTGGCGAAATATAGTTTTAACAGTTCAGGGGAAAAACCAAAATGACGCCATCCAAAGTTTGTATGGCGATTTCACGTGTTCGATAGATGAGTTAAGGGTAAAATATAATCCTTCTTTAACGAAAGGCTTGGCTCGAGATGAAAAAGGTCAATTGACAATTGATGGAAGG
>CAZXTR010000037.1:0-1945 GCA_964643615.1 uncultured Lactobacillales bacterium
TTTAACGAAAGGCTTGGCTCGAGATGAAAAAGGTCAATTGACAATTGATGGAAGGAATATGTTGAATGAAAACAAATCCAAAGAAGAATGGGCGTTGAAACAAGCAGGTGTTTTCGAAGATATTAAAGCCTCTGGTATGAAGGATTTAAAAGATTCAGAAGAACAAGAAGTTCGCTTGCGCATATTAATGCTTTATCACCCACATTTATTAAAAGGTTTACACCCAGATTTAAAGGAAAGTCAATTCGCGTATTCAAAAAAAGACAGAAATGAATTCAAACGTCGTTTGTTGCGAGAAAAATGGATTGATATTTATAAACAAGAGCCAAGTAAGGCAGAGTTTCAAACATTAACGAAAAATATTCCTATGGATAAAGAGCCAAATGTAATTTTGAAGGCTTTAAAAATGGGATATGATAAAGTGACAGCGGGGATATAATAGTGATGGAATTTAGCATAAAGAAGACTGCGAAATCAAAGAGTGAACTACCGAAAGAGGAGAGGAAAGTTACTTTAGTTGATAATGTGTCACCGAAAGAGGTCGCTTCAAAAGAGATTGAAGGAAGAACAGTGTATGAAATGAAAAAACGTCCACAGGATGTTTCTGTTTCACTGTTAAAGTTGCAGGAAATTTTAGGGGCACATGGAGATGTTGCATCTTTTAAGAAAGAAGGGGCAAAAGTGTTACGTGAGGCGGCCGCTTTATCGAGACAAGAATCCGAGTATCAGACGTTATCTTTGGCGCTAGAACGCATAAAAAGTCCAACACAACGCGAAACCTCTTTTGTATCGATGAACAGGGATGTGAACTCGCTCTAATTTGGAAAAAGGAGAAATTTTTCTCCTTTTTTTATGAATATGCATCTTGTTTTTCATAATAAAAGTTGTATGCTGTTTATAACTCGTAGCATTGTCAATGAGGGGGACAAAATGACGAAGCAAAGGTGTAATCAAATAATGTTAATAGGCTTAATATGGTCAATAGTTTACTTTTCCGTGTGTGGAGGATTAATTGAGAGCGTCTTTTCATACAGTCCGTTTCATTGGGGGGGTATTTTTAAAAACCCGTTGGGAGATTTCTCTGTTTTATATAAAGCTTTTATGTATGAAAAATTGTCTATTGATACCTTTAAGGAATTTATTTTTATTTTGATTTTTATTGGTTTTTATCCCGTCTGGATATGGGGGTGGATGCGCCTTTGTTGTTTTCCATGGACAGATAAATGTTTGTTTTTGTTGCCTAAATTACCGAGCCCGAATAAAAAGATTCAAATAAAACCTAAATTCAGAGAATTAGAACGTCCCAGAGAAATGGCTTTAACTGGGTGGAAACCTTACATCGAATTATCTGAACAAATGGTAAATGTTGAGAATCAACAACAAGAAAAAGCGCAAGAAATATCGGAAGAAGATATTTATTCTTTGCAAGGATTTAGTAAAACAAGTGTTGAAGTAATGGATCGTTTGAAGGTAATTGCCCAAGAAAGAGGTTTGGAAATTTTCGACCATGTAAAGTTGGGTGAATATTTAGTTCCTTTGGTGTTGGCAACAGATACTCAAGCTTTTTTATTCAATTTTTTTGATGAGCCCGACTCTGTCTGGACATTAAAAGAAAATGTATCTGAAGGGGAGATTCCTCAATGGGAAACGCAAGATGATAAAATAGATTCACCTTTTTATGAAGTTTGCCAAGCAGCAAAGACTTTAAGTGAACAAGAGCCCGACTCTTTAATTATTCCTATTTTAGTGATGTTGGATGGTGAAATTTCAAATCCAGAAGAATTGCAAAAGGCCCAAGAAATAAAAGGAGGGATTGTGTTGCGCGGAAATACGGTCGAAGAATATTTTATTTCACATACCTCTGCCGTGCCGTTGCTTGCAGATAAAGATGAAAATTTTGACGAATCTGATGACGAAAAAACAAAAAATCAAGACAATGAGGAAA
>CAZXTR010000037.1:2045-8170 GCA_964643615.1 uncultured Lactobacillales bacterium
GGAAAATGAATAAAAAGGATGAGAATAAAAATATTAACAAAAAGTTATTTTAACTCTTGTCTTTAATAAAAAAACAGGATATACCTATTTAGATAGGATTATAAAAAAGGGAGAGTTTATATGAATATACTGTTTGTTGGAAGTGAGGCAGCTCCTTTTGTTAAAACAGGAGGCTTGGGGGATGTAGTCTCTTCTTTGCCAAAGTATCTTCAAAGGGCAGGGGCTCAAGTCAAATTAATTTTGCCTCTTTACTCTGTGATTGATAGAAATAAATTTGGTTTGAAAAAAATTTTTGATTGTTCTTGTGTCAAAATGGGGAACTGTGAAGAGTTTTATTCTGTACACTACGCAAAATCGCCTGCAAACTATGATGTGTACTTTATTGAATTTAATAAATACTTTGACAGACCTTATGATGGCTATGGCAATTTTTGTGGTGTTTATGCGGAGAAGTATTCCAGAAAAGATTATGATGATAATGCCTATCGATACGCGTTTTTTTGCAAAGCTGCACTTCAAACGTCAAAAGACTTGGGTTTCCGTCCGGACGTTGTTCATGTGCACGATTGGCAAACGGCTTTGATGGGTTACTTTTTGAAAAAAAATCATGATCCCTTTTTTGCTGAAACAAAAAGTGTGCTGACGATTCATAATTTGCCATACCAAGGTATTTATAATGCAGACGTTATTCCATATGCTGGGATTGATTGGCAAGATTTTAATATGAATGCTTTTGAAAACTATGGGCGCATTAATTTGCTTAAAGGAGGAATTTTCTTTGCTGATAAAATCACAACAGTTAGTCCGCATTATGCACAAGAAATATTAAGTCCCATTGGTGGTGCAGGGTTGCATTGGTTGTTGAATCAAAGAAAGAATGATTTATCGGGCATTCTGAATGGTATAGATTTGGATTTATGGGATCCAAAAAATGACCCACATGTAGCATATCCTTATGATTTGAAAAAATTTAAAGAAGGTAAAAAAGAAAATAAAAGAGTGCTGCGCGAAAGATTTGGTTTGAATCAAGATCATTCGCCTGTCTTTTCAATGACGATTCGCTTGTCGGAGCAAAAAGGGATTCGTATGTTTACAGAATGCATTGAAGGAATTTTGAAAACAATGCATGCGCAAGTTATTGTCATGGGCGATGGTGATCCGTGGGCGGAAGATTATTTAAGTAATTTACCGCATCGTTATTCTGGCCAATTTAGCGTTCGGCGCTTCAATGGAGCGACGGAGCATCTTGTGGATGCTGGTAGTGATTTTACACTTGTCCCTTCAATTTATGAACCGTGCGGATTAAAACAAATGTACAGTCAGCTGTATGGTACTTTGCCGATTGTTCGTTCGACGGGTGGTTTGGCGGATACTGTAGAAAATTATGATGAATCGGTAGGGGGTGGAACAGGTTTTAAATTTTATGATATTTCTGCGAAGGCGCTTTACGATACAATTGGTTGGGCAAATTCGACTTATTACGACAGACCGCATCACATAGATAACATGATAAAAAAAGCAATGAAACAAGATTTTTCATGGAATAAATCGGCAACACAATATTTGAATTTGTATCAACAAGTGAAAAGCGCATAATACGCAAAATAAAAGTCGCTATTGTTGGTTGGAAAAACATTGGTCGTTTTTGTCGAAATGTTTTGAAGATAATTCCGGATATGGATTTGATAAGAGTAGTTTGGCATTCGGAAACTTCGATGTGTTTGCATTTATTGAAATCTTTTTGATTGATTTTTTGCTAGGTTTATTGTCGGATAGATTAAAAGGATATTAATCTCTGTGATAAGGGTGACCTTTGATAATACACGATGAACGAAAAATTTGTTCAGCTAAAACGATTCTTATCAACATGTGAGGCATTGTTATTTTACCTAAAGACAAAAGTAAAGTTGCTTTCCTTTTTAAAGATTCAGTGTGTCCATTGGCTCCTCCGATACAAAAAATGATATTCTGTACCCCGGCATTTTGCCATAGAGAAAATTGATGGGCAAGTTCACGGGAAGTCAATTCTTTTCCCTTTTCATCTAAAACAACAGCAATCGAGTTATTGGTAAGTGACGTTTCCAATAAAGCGCTTTCGGCTTTTTTTAGTTCTTGCGCCGATAATTTTCTTTTCTCTTCAAATTCTTGAATGGTTACAGACCATTGGCATTGTTTTAAATAACGCAATATAATTTGAAATTCTGAGCTTTCTTTTTTCATTTTACCAATACAAGAAATGACAATGCGCATAACGATTACTCCTTTAAAAATAGAATAACGCAAAATAAAAAACTTGTATATTTTATATTCTGTTCATATAATATTTTCTATGAAAAAGAAGAATAACTTATACAAAAAATGGTCTTTTATCTTTGCGACATGGTTCAGTTTGGGTAAAAGTTCTTTTATGCCAGGAACTGTTGGATCTTTTGCTGCGTTGCCCCTTTGTTGGTTAATGATTTACATTGGTGGGACTGTTGCACTTTTAACAATGGTTCTTTTTATTTTTGTATTAGGGACTGTTTCGACAAAGGAAGTTTTGAAACACTCAAAGCACGACCCTTCGTTTGTTGTTATAGACGAAGTTGTTGGACAAATGTTGGCGTTCAGTTTGATTTCTTCAAGTATGCCAAATTTAGGTTTTTTTTTGTGTGCATTTTTTGTTTTTCGTTTTTTTGATATTACCAAAATTTGGCCGGCGAATTATTTCGATAGGCAAATAAAAAATTCGTATGGCGTTATGTTGGATGATGTTGTTGCCGGTATTTATTCGGCGCTTGTCTTATATTTAATTGATTTTTATCTATAGAAAGGAAAAAAAATGACAGAAGAGGAATTTAAACAAAATAATAACGCACATTTTAAACATATTTGCGAAATGTATGCGCAAACCAAAGGATATAAATTATCCGATTTTTCTGAGAAAATTATTAATCGGTGTTTGAATGTATGCGAAGGAAAGTGCCCTTGCGATATGTCTAGAGGATTTTGCCCGTGTAAAGAACACGAACAAGAAGTAACACAAATGGGACATTGCCATTGTAATTTATTTTTGAAAAAAGAAGACTAGCTGAACGCTTTTCCAAATAAAAAAAGAGTCTTTTTCAAGACTCTTTTTTGTGATTTAGAATAATTTGAAAGTAGTTTCTTCTTTGGTCTTTGCTGCCTTCCAGTCATCAGCTTTCTTTTTTCCCTCCATTTTTTCGGAATCGCTAAGTTGAGGGTCAACAATCGCTTTTGTCTGTAAGATGAAGTCCTTTAGTGGAGATTTTGCTGTTTCCAAAGAAAGTTGTAACCACATATAGCAAACAACAGGGTCTTGAGCGACAACGACGCCCTCACAATAAAACTGCGACAAACGGTATTGTGCCTCGGCATCGCCCAGTTCAGCAGCTTTCACATACCAATCAACAGATTTTTTTGGATTTTGTAACCTGGTTTCGATGACCCTTCCCCAATAGGTATATGCATCTGGAGCTCCGGTCTTTCCCCTTTTTTCGATTTTATTTTCAATTGCAATAGTTTCTCCAGAAAGTAAAGCTTTTTCCAACTCGTCTGTCCGAATTCCATAAGCTGTTCCATCTGAAAGCAATAGATCATTCTTTTCTTTAATTTGACGTAAAGTATCTACATCATTATAACCTGGAATAATTAAATTAGATTCGATTAATTCTCTTTCGGGGACTGTTTCTTTTGGGGCTTTTGGGCGCCAGTTAATAGCAGCTTCTTGTGCAAATTTAAGGTTTTTTGCCTCTTTTATTTTTAAAGCTATAGCATCACGTTGTGTTGCTGCCCAAGTCCCCACCTCATCTGTATTATATGCTGCAATAATATTAAACCAAGTATATGCTTGAACTGGGTTATATAAATTTTTATTCGTTGCATGTAACTCCGCCAAGTCATGTTGAGCTTTTACATAACCTTGATTGGCTGAACGGGATAACCATTTAACCGCCAATGAATAATCTTGCGGGACCCCGCGCCCATATAAATAAAGAAGCCCTAATTTGTACTGTGCAGGCGCATATCCTTGTAAAGCAGACATTTTGTAAAACCCGCCAGCATAAACATAATCTTTTGTAACACTTTCTCCTTTGGCATAAATTTCCCCCAAATTGTATTGGGCATCTGGATTTCCAGCGCGTGCCGCCGTCTTCAACAACTCAAAACCTTTCTCAATGTTTTTTTCAATTCCTTGCCCCGTGACAAAAAGCGTCCCTAATTTAGATGCAGCCATTGGGTTTCCTGTACTATAAGATTGATTATAATATTCTGCTGCTTTTGCAAAAGATTGTTTAACTCCCCACCCATTTTCATATAACAAGCCCATGTGGAAAGATGCTATATTGTCGCCCTCATCTGATAAATAAGAAAATTCTTCAAAAGCCTGGTTATATTTCTTTTGTTCAAAAAATTCCATAGCTTCTTTCATTCCAGCGAAAGCAGGAGAAATGAAAAATGTAGAACATAGCAGAGAAAAAACTATTTTTTTATGCATTGCAGCCTTCCTTGTCAAATATTTTATTCATTGTACTTAAAAAATAATTTTTTGCCAACAGTTTTTTATTTCGTCAGATAATCATTTGGGTTCAAAGCTTTTGTTCCCTGTCGTATTTCAAAGTGTAACTGAGGATTCTTGACGTTGCCTGTTGAACCGATTTTGCCGATGACTTGCCCTTTTTTAACTTTATCTCCACGTTTGACGGATAAAGAATCTGCGTGAGCATAGGCAGTAACCCAGCCATCGGTGTGTTTAATCAGCAATAAATTCCCAAATCCTTTTAATTTGTTCCCAGCATAAGCAACAACACCATTTTCAGAAGCTTTGAAAAATGTTTCTTTGGTGCTTGCAATGTTAATCCCATCGTTACGACGGCCTTGATTAGATACTCCAAAATCGGAAATAATTTTGCCCTTAACCGGCCACGCAAACTTTTTGATTCGTTGTGGTGGTGAATGCAAAGATGTTTTTCCCAATATTTTTGAATCTGCCTTTTTTGAGGAGTTAAATAGATTCTTTTCTTTTGAAGTTTGTGCGTATTTCGCACTTGATTCTAACATAAGTGAACTCTTTTTTTCTTCCCGATCGAATACAATACTGGGCATCACAAGTTTTTGTCCAAGAGCAAGAGAATAAGGACGCTTGATATTGTTTGTTTTTGCTAAAGAATTTATATCAACCCCATACGTTCTGGAAATATTGTACAACGTTTCACCTTTTTGGACTGTATGAATTTGAGTGGGCGGAATAAAAATCAATTGTCCAATGGAAAGAGTATACGGAGGTTTTAATTTGTTTTTATTAATCAAAGCGTTCGGCGCGACTTGGTATTGCCGAGCGATGGAATAAACATTTTCTTCTTTTTGTACGCGGTGTGATTGTGTCCAATTTCTATGTGAAGAGGGCTGTATTTTAACATAATATTGTCCACAACCCGATAAAAAGGCACACAAAAAACACCCAATCCACATTTTTTTGCAAAAAAACCACATCATGTCTTTATGATAAGCATGAAATGTTAAAAAAAGATAAATATTTAAACGCGGATTAAATGGATTTCAATTAACGGCTTTTTCCCATATTGCTCCGAAATAAAATGGCGGACAGTTAAGCGGACTGTTTCTTGGACTTTATCGTCTTCTTTTTTGTCTTTTTTATCCATGTTTGTGACATGTTCATAAATTAAATTTAACAGAGTTTCTTCATCCGTTGGATTATCCATTAACCCAAAAGATGAAAACTTCGGAGTTCCTAAAATATATCCATCTTGATTAACCACTACTGTCCCAACGATAGTTCCTCCTTCGATCATTTTTCGACGTTTTTTTAAAACATCTGCGCCTAAGGAAATGATGCGTTTTCCGTCAACGGCTAAACACCCTACAGGTATTTCCCCCAAAATTTCGGGATCTCCGTCATTTAATTCCAAAACGTCACCTTCTTCAATTACCATGGCGATATGAGCGCCCCATTTTTCGGCCAATTTTTTGTGTTCTAAAATGCTCATTGGTTCGCCATGTACAGGGATAGCAACTTTGGGCTTCAAGTAAGAATAAAGCTTTTCCATGCTATCTTTTGCGGGGTGTCCAGAAACATGAACAAGTCGTTCTCTGTCCGTAATGAT
>CAZXTR010000038.1:0-8011 GCA_964643615.1 uncultured Lactobacillales bacterium
TAGCCATAAGAGCGACATTATAAAGGCAAGATTGGCTTCTGGCGAGAGGCAGCGTTGCGTACCAGCATCATGTGCGGGGTGGTGGCAGCCTTCAACGTTCGGTAGACTGTCGCCTTCACCAAGGTTTCGGATTGTTTAGTGTTTGGCGGATCTGCTCGAATTTCTGGCTCCTTTTCGCTTTCAAGATTAAAATCTGCAGACGTTTTAATATCATCCTCTGCACTCCACGGAGCTATTTTATAGTCGGGGCGGTTTAAATTTTGGGTATAAGATTTAACTTTTTGTTCTTTTCTCATTTCTTCATCAGCGAAAGATTTTATTGTTTTTGCCCTTTGGATCGTTATTTGATGTAACGCCTTTTGTTTTTGTTGTTCGGAAACTTTTTCCTTATATTCTTGTAATTCCATCAAAAACTTTATCCCTTTTAGATGAAGGCGACTAACGTGCGTACCCGATAAATTCACTCCATCTAAAACAAAGGCAGACAAGTCAATTTCAGATGTGTCAACTTTAGACATATCCAACATTCTAAAATCCATAAAATGAAGTTGTTCAGCTGGCAATTCAGGTAATAAAATTTTCCCTTGTTCTATTTGTTCCAACAACCAACACAATGTTTGTAAATAAGCTTTATTTTCTGGTGAAATCTTGGCATCTTTTACAGAATTTTTTTTATAAAAAACACCCTTAAAAGAAACATCCGTCAAATCAGCATTATCCATGCACGCATTTTCCATATAAGCATAGGATAAATCCGCACCCATTAAATTCGCATTTGTTAAATTTGTATTTGTTAGGTTAGCTTTTGCAAGACAAATCCCAGATAAGTTTGCCCCACTTAAATCGGCACCTTTTAAATTAACACCAGTAAAATCTTGTCCCGATAAGTTTTTTCCTTTTTGCAAAGCTTGTATTAATTTTTTAGCCAACGAATCCGTTTTATAAGAATCAACCTCGCTTGGCAAGATATTTGCATCTTTTGGAATATAGGGTAAAAAATCGTATTTATCCGCTTCGGTTAACGGAGCCGCATTTATTTTTTTTTCAGGTCTTTGCCATGCTTGTGTCGTCATAGCACGATTATACTTAATTTTGAATAAATCTCAAGTCCTTTTCAAAAAATATAACAAATAAGGATTGCTCTCTATTCTTTCAAAGAAAATTAATTATGCCACAGCAACTTCGGCACTTTTTTCTTCGCTTGCAATACATAAATCGTTTAAATCAACGATTTCATAGTTGGACTTATCGCAAAATAATTCCTTTAAAAGCATATTCGTATGAAAATGTCCAGATTTTAAACCTTTAAAATATCCAACAATAGGCATCCCAGCCTGACATAAATCACCCACAGCATCCAAAATTTTGTGACGAACAAACTCTTTTGTATCTCGCAATCCTTCGGGGTTCATAATCCTATCGCCGTTTACGACAATTGCATTTTCCAAAGAACCTCCACGTCCTAAACCCATCGAATGCAACATTTCAATTTCTTGTAATTGACCAAAGGTCCGCGCGAAAGCAATTTCCTTTTTAAACGTCCCTTTTGAAAGAACAAAAGAATGCTCTTGATAACCAATAACACGGGCTGGAAAATCAATAGAAAAATCAATCTTCAAATCATCTTGCGTAGGAGACAAAGAAACCTCCCCCCCTTTATTATCAGAAAAAACAACTTTCTTTTTAAGACGAATAACCTTTAACGGGGCATTTTGTTCCACCAAACCAACACAATCAAACAAAAAAGCAAAATCTTTGGCGCTACCATCCATAATGGGAACTTCTGGGCCATCAACATCCACAAAAGCATTATTTATACCATAAGCATACAACGCTGCCATCACATGTTCGGCCGTTGAAACTGTTACCCCCGATTCATTGCCAAAGCAACTACACATGCGAGTATCAACAACATTTTGATAGCTGGCAGGAATAACATTATTTTTATCAGTCACATCCACACGACGGAAAACAATCCCCGTATTCACAGGCGCAGAACGAAAAGTAATTCTCGCCTTTGCCCCAGAATGTACGCCAACACCTAAACAATAAATAGAATCTCGAAATGTTTTTTGACAAACCCTGTATTCTGGTGATAGTCTTGAAATGTCCGCAATCATAGTAATATTTCCTTAATTTCCTTTGTTAGGTAGAGATTACTCTGAAATGGAAACTTACTCAAATCAAAGATTATTACAAATTGTTACAATTTTATGCTCTCCTTGTTTAGCCTTTAAAAATGTTTTTAAAAAAGTATTTGCATTTTATTTTAAAGTTAGGTATCATCTCGTCCATTGTCGGATTGAAGAATCGTCGACAAAACTGAAAAAGCATCACAATTTACAAACATTGGTTATAAAAGCATGAAGCAATCTTCAAACAATAAAAGTCATAATGGCTCTCATAGGTCGTTTTTTAACAATAGGCGCAATAATAATTTTTCTATTCCATCCAGAAATACTGTTTTAGACAGTTCTGGTCCTTGCGGGCGTATTCGAGGGACCGCCATTCAACTTTCCGAAAAATATACTGCTGCGGCTCGAGATTTGCGTCATAACGATTCAATAACCAGTGAAATTTGTTTGCAATATGCGGATTATTATCAACGTTTACACAACTTAGCGTGCACCGAAGAACGCTTTACGTCTATTGTTACACCGGCGGGGAACACGGCTCAAAATGTGACTATTTCTTCATCAGCAACCTTAGGAAAACAAGATATTCCCGCAGGAACATTTCCTATTCAAACAAAAGAAAACCTTGTAAATTCTTCAAATACGTTTCCAAAAGATTTGCCTTTTATGACGTCCGAGCTTCCAACAGAGGTACCTAAAAAGAAAGAATTTTCTTTAAGAAGAACAAAGAAAGAACCAAAAAAACTATTGAACATCGAAAACACTGTTGCTTCATAGAAAAATTAAACGCATTTTAATTGCTTTCATAACCACTTGTTAACTTGTTTTTGCCTATACTTATCCTAAAGGTGTATGTTTAGATAGGGTTCATAAGCATGTTTGAAGACAAAACACAAGCAAAAGAACAGCGTGAAAACGGTCCGAAATATTGGTTTTGGAAGTGTATGATTGTCGTTATTTTTATTGAATTAGGCATTTTTATTTATTCTTTTTCAATGTCTCAAAATTCCTTTACCCCTTTCGTCCCGATTCGAGAAAATCCTGAAAACAATCTTGTTGTAACAGGAAAAGACGGACTTTATTTTTTAGAACTCCCCACATTCAAAACAACGCTAAAAGACGCCAACAATCGGTTTGTTTTTTTAAATACAACTATTTCTCTTGAATTGTCAAAATTATCGGATAAAAAAGAAATTGTCTCTATTTTGCCTAGAATCCAAGATACTTTTCACCTTTATTTAAGTGAAATTACAATTGAAGAAATACAAAAAAGTGGAAACCTTTTTCGGATTAAAGAAGCGTTATTAGAACGTATTAATTTTTTAATCGCGCCCAGCCACGTTAACGATGTTTTATTTAAAAGTATGTTAATTGAGCAAATACCATGATTGAAGACAAAACATTTCAAAACATTTTATCCCAAGAAGAAATTGATGCGTTGCTCAATCCACCTGAAGATGTCGCAGCCCTTTTGGGAAAAAGTTCGGCGAAAATACCATCGCAACAAAAAAATATATTCCCTGAATGGGCAAAAAAATTAGATGTCTTTTCACGTGCACTAACAACAGCGTTACGTCAATTTACTGAAGCTGAAGAAATTTCAGTTGAAATAGATACGTTCATTTCTGGGTCTCTTGCTTCATATTTGTCAACATTACAAAATCCATCCTTGTTAGGTTCCTTTATTGAAAAAGATATAAATGTTAATGGGTTGTTTTATATTGACTCTGTCCTTGCTATCTCAATTATTGACATGGCTTTAGGGGGCAACCGTGGAACGACAGCAATGCAAATTAATGGCAGACCCTATACACAGATTGAAAAAAACATCATAAAAACATTAATGCAGGCAGTATTGAAAGGGCTTTCTGATACATTGCAAATGTCTTTTGATTTTGACTGTCTAGAGACGAACCCTCAGACGGCAAGAATCGAATCGCCTACGTGTCAAATGTATATTGCTCGATTGTCCGTCAGATTTCGTAAAAAAGTAGGGATTTTCGATGTCGCATTACCTTTATTAATTGTTAAGCAAATTGAGAAACAGGCTTTAGAACAATCGAACCCTTTGTTAGATTCATGGAAAGAGGATTTATACACCTCTTGCGAACACATTCCATTGGAGATAACAGCTGTAATTGACGAAAAAAAGATACCTTTTAAAACTATACTTCAATGGAAAGAGGGGCAATCATTACCTTTATCTTTCTTTGAAGACAAGGCTGTACAGTTGCGTTGTAATGGGGTTCCTTTATTTTGGGGACGATTAAACCCAAATAAGACCAATATTTCTATTGCCATCCAAAAAAAGGAGGAGACTTAGCATGAGTTTAGATGTGTTTTTAAACCTTGTTATTATCATTTTTTTGGCAATAGCTATTATTTACGCTATGATTTTGAATCATCGAATTAGCTCTTTTAAAGACAACAAGAAAGAAATTTTAAAGGCCATTGCGACTTTTCGACAGGGTATTAAAGATACCGAAATTATGATTCATCAAATTAAGCAAAGCACTCGAACCGTAACTGAGCAATTGAAGGGAGAAATTAACAAAGGAAACTTATTGCGCGATGATTTAGTGCTTTTAATAGAAAGATATAAAAAAGGTGCAAATATTGATACTTCCGTCAAAAAAGAATTTAATTATACCGCCCTTTCAACAACAAAGAATCCTTTCTCATCCGAGACAAAAACATCTTTTTTTAAAAAGCAAGGTACAGATATTTATCAATCCGAAGCCGAACGGGAACTTTTTGAGGCTTTACAAAAATTGAAAGGGAACAAATGAATAAATTGAACTTTCCCTACATTTTAAAGTTTTTACCATTAGTTGTTTTTGTCGTCCTTTTGTCATTTAGCGTACGTATTGGAAATTTGTGGTACGATGTGGAAGAAGGGAGCTCGATAACCATGCGCCCTCAAACTGCCGAAGCCACAGAAAAACAAAATTCTGATCCGCTGCCTTTGAATAGTTTAAAATCTTTTGACGAAACAGAAATGCTTATTTTACAACATTTATCGGAAAGGCGGGACGAATTAGATAAAAAAGAAAAAGAAATTGAAAAAAGGCAAACCGAGCTATTGACTTTAGAAAAGCGCTTAACCATTCAAAAAAAAGAAGTTGAAAATGCTTTACAACAATTGGAAAATCAAGGCGGTGCTTTGAATACAACAGCGAATGATAGCGTATCCAAAATTTATGCCAGAATGAATCCAAAAGAAGCTGCTCGAATTTTGGAAACATTGGATTCAAACTTTTGCACAAATGTTTTGCGGGCATTGCCGCCATTACAATCTGCTGCGATTTTGGGGAAAATGGAACATGCGAAGGCTCAAGAATTAACGCTAAAACTCAATACCTTTGAATAAACAGAGGATAACATGTCGGTTCAAGAAAATAATTTTTCTTCCAACGTCCGTTTTAAACAAGACAAAAAAAACGCCTTTTATTTTTTGTTTTTATCATTAATATTGATGATTTTTTGTTTTTTTATAAAACTAGTATCCGTATCCAATTTTGGACAAGTCAAAGTCAATGCAGCCACAAGCAGTTTACAAGCAACGTTTGGGAAATCTAAAAAATCTTTTTTTCAACCAGATTTTGCACCAAACGCTCTTACTTCCATAATACAAAGTTTGGCAAAACAATCCTTTCAACAAGTTAAATTTCAAGAAACAAACGCCGTTTTTAAAATGACCATTCCTTGCGGAGATATATTTGTGAATAGCAAAGAAGATGTCCTGCCTCAAGCTCTTGATTTTTTGAAAAAATTATCTTTCTATCTATCCAAGCAAAAAAAACCATATCCATTAACATTTTTAACATACATCGACCTTCCTATAAATGGAAGCTATCCCGTTTATTCACATTTAGCTGAAAAACGATCTCAAAACATTGTTGACTATTTAAATTCTTTTGGCATTCCCTATTCACAAATTATCTCTGGCTTTAAACAAGGTAATGACGATGTCGTATCTTTTTCTTTATCTCTTTTACCACCACAAAAAGCGAGAGCGCGATGAAAGCTCCCTCGTTAAAAAATTTTTGGTTATTAACGTTTACAGATTTGATTTCTTTGATGTTGACCTTCTTCGTTATGCTGTTTGCAATGTCTTCAGACACACAATTACCACACTCATCGAATAGTTATGTTAACTTTGCTCATAGGGCACCGAATTCGGAACAAAAAACGTTCGAGTTAACAAACCAATTCGGGCGCAGAATTGTAAATTTAGATTATTTATACTTTTTTTTAAAAGACAAATTATCTAATATTCCTAATATCCCATTATATTTACATGATGACACTTTAGCGTTATCGTTACCTAGTGACGTTTTTATCGACAACCAAGTCGATGGATTAAAATCAACAGCTTTCGAAACTTTGCACAAAATCGGCTATTTATTGAATAACTTATCAAACGAAATTTACGTCATAACAACGGCACCCAAAAACATTCCTGCTTTGTCCTTTTCCGCCGTTATTGCAAATGAATTAAAAAATGGTGGTTATGCGGAATTTATCCCTGTTTTTTCGAAAATAGACGACACACTTTCATCTCAACGCATAGAAATTGTCATTTCCCCTTATCAAAAAGAGGGAGAATTATGGTAAGGGTTCTCACTTTTTTATTGTTTTTATTGGTGACGATGGGATGGAACACCTCCCTTTTAGCGCAAAAAATTGTTGTCCGGGAAAACATAAGTAATGAAAATGAAAAAAAAGTAGATATTTTAATCCCTTTACCCAATGGCTCTGGTTCTGCTATTTTCAAAAGAAACGGCTATATTTATGTTATCTTCGATAAAGAGGCATCCTTTTCTAATTTAGACACCCCGGATTACCCTTTACAAGAAATCGAGAAAATTCCTTCTGATTCTGGGACTGTTTTACGTTTTTTAGTTTCCCCTTTTAAACAATGGCATGTCGAGCAAAGAAAACCTTTTGTTATTTTATCCTTTTCCAACGCTCCTTTAGAAGAAGAAGCGTTGCCTATTTATGTTGAAAAAAAAGACAATCAAATCATATTTGATATTTCTTCATCAACGAAATTAATCGTCACAGATCATTTAATTGGCGAAGAAATGATAATTTTTCCATTAATCGCTCACCAACATATGCCACAAATGTACGCATCTCAAGCATTTGAAATTTCCGAGACAAAACAAGGCTTGGTTTTTATTCCAAAAATTGATGAAATTTTATCTTTTTGGCAAAATGGGAAATTAGTTATAACTTCGTCCAATGATTTATTAATGAATGATATTGTTGCGTATCATTCGACGGACACACGCAAGATTTACGATTTTTCGAACCATCCCATAAATCAAGAAGATTTTTATAAAAAACGGCAAAGATTGGAAAATTTAATCATCAGTATTCCCTCACAAGCACGCTCATCCTTTAAAACAGAAATAGCACGATTATTTTTATCTCAAAATATGGCATCCGAAGCCATCGGGATCTTGCAAACCGTCCCTGAAGAAGATAAAGACAACGATCAAAAAGCCTTAGAAATCGTTGCTCTTTTTTCACAAGGGAAAAGCATTCCTGCCAATTTTTTATTAAAAAACCATCCCGAAAAATCGAATTTAGAAATCTTTTCAAAAATTGTAGAGCAACCAAGCATAATTTCCGAACAAGAGTATTTATCTTGGTTTAATCAAATGTCTCCTCCTCTTTTATCATCATTTGTTTTACAAGCATTGCCTTTGTTGTTAGATAAGGAAAGCTCGTCACTTTTTAGTTTCTTTTTAAAAAAGATGGAAGAGTTGCCTCTTAATCCTTATCAAAAACAAGCACTAAGTTATTATAAAGCTCAAGAATATTTATTAAATAGTAACAAACCTGCTATGCACGAACAACTTAAAAAA
>CAZXTR010000039.1:0-7834 GCA_964643615.1 uncultured Lactobacillales bacterium
ATAAAAACTATTACGGATACGAAGATGTTTTTTGGATTGTGCTAGCTTTTGTTCTTGCGGCGTAAACAAATAATCCAAAGCTTTTTCCCCAAATTTTTCCAAAACCGTCTTTAATCGGGGGATGGAAATAATGTCTGTTCCAATTCCAACAATCATGCCTTTAATTCTCTTTCAGCCGATGTTACAATTGCCAAAGATTTTAATGAAGTCAGAATGTCTTCCAAGTGAGACGAGCTGCGTACTTTCACTTCCATTAAACAATCAATAAAACCTCCATTTTTAGACGAATGCAAAATACGTGAAACACGACCTTGATTTTTGGAAATCATTGTTGAAATCGTTTCCATCGTTTGGTTTTTATCCATAGCAATAATATGTAGCCGCACACGGAAAAGATCCTCTTCTTGCAATTCATTATTCCATTCTATGTCCAACCACCGTTCGGGCTCGTCCGCATATTTTTTTAATATAGGACAATCGACTGTATGAATCGTAACACCTTTCCCTGTATTAACAATCCCGACAATTTTATCTCCAGGAACTGGACGGCAACATTCCGCATACCGCATAGCCAAACCAGAAATTAAACCTTTAATTGGGCTTTTTTTATCATTTGCATAGTCTTTATTGGCCGAAGGATGTCGTTTGAACATATCCGCCACTTTTTGCAACGTTGTCTTTTTTTCTGGATGGACTTTATAAAAAACGTCACCAGGCAACAAAATGCCTTCCCCTATCATAACGAACAAATCGTCCAAAGAGGATTGTTTGAAGTAAGTCAAAAACGGCACAATTTCTTTTTCATTCCAAGTTTGCTTGTTTTCTTTATACAATGTTTGTAAAGCATTTTTCCCCGTATCGATAAATTGCAATCTCTTTTGCCCCCGAATAAATCGACGAATAGATGATTTTGCCTTTGGTGTAACAACAAATCGTTCCCATTCTAATGAAGGCGTTTGCGCCTTAGAAACTAAAATTTCGACTTGATCTCCATTTTGCAAAATCGTTCGAAGAGGCTTTATTTCCCCATTGATTTTAGCCCCAAGGCATCTATCTCCTAAGTTGGAATGAATAGCATATGCAAAATCAACAGGCGTCGCATTTTTGGGAAGCTCAACCAAATCTCCTTTTGGAGAAAAGCAAAAGAGTTGATCGTTGTACATTGCAATTTTTGTGTTTTCTAAAAACTCGTCCGAAGTCGAAGATTGACTTAATAATTCTAACAATTCCCTCATCCAACGAAATTGCTTGCCATCCATATTATGCGGTTCATTTTGTTTATAAGCCCAATGCGCCGCCACACCAAATTCAGCGACATCGTGCATTTCCTTTGTGCGAATTTGGACTTCAATTCTTTCTTGAAAGGGGCCAATTACCCCCGTATGCAAAGAACGATATGCATTCGATTTAGGCGTTGAAATATAATCTTTATATCGTCCTGGTATCATAGGATACTTCGTATGGATAATGCCTAAAGCATGATAACAGTCTGCAACCGTTTTTACAACAACGCGAAAGGCCATAATATCGCATATTTGTTCAAAAGAGACATTCTTTTGTTGCATCTTTTTCCAAATTGAATATGGCCTTTTTTCTCGACCATAAATTGTTGTGTGCAAGCTGCCTTCATCTAAATCTCTTTTCAATCGTTCTTCTATTTTTTGTGTCAAATCTCCGCCTTTTTGACGCAAAAATCCCATACGCGCTTCAATTGATGCACATGCATCGGAATGCAAATGACGAAAGGCAAGGTCTTCCAATTCGTCTTTCATTTTGTTCATCCCCAATCTTTCAGCTAGTGGGGCATAAATATCCAACGTTTCTTGAGCAATGCGAATTTTCTTTTCTTCTTTTTGACAAAAGCTCAAAGTCCTCATATTGTGCAATCTATCGGCCAATTTTACTAATAAAACGCGAATGTCCTCACTCATGGCGAGGACAAGTTTTCTAAAATTTTCAGCTTGTTTAGAATGTTCTGATTTCGCTTGTTGTTGAATTTTCGAAAGTTTAGTCACTCCTTCGACTAAAATGGCAATTTCTGAGCTAAATAAGTCTTCAATATCACGATAAGACGCTGGAGTGTCTTCAACTGTATCGTGCAAAAGTGCCGTTACAATTGTTGCATAATCTAATTTGTATTCTGTTAAAATACCCGCAACTTCAACTGGATGGGAAAAATAGGGATCGCCCGATTCTCTTTTTTGAGAACCATGCATCTTTACGGCAAAAACATAAGCGCGATTTAATCCTTCTTCATCCGCATTTGGATCATAAGATTTGACACGTTCTACGAGTTCAAATTGCCGTAACAATCAAATCTCCTTGATTTTATGGTTTTTCCTCTAAATCATCCGTCACTTGGAAAGATCCGGTTTCTATTAACTCTGCTTCACTAGACGCCACTTCGGAAGTTGCAGTTTTAACTTCATCTGCATACAAATCTTCCTCTGAAAGTTCCGCATCAACTTCCTTTAAATCTTCATCAACTTCAAAACGTTCCCTTGCTGGAATATATTTTTGGAAACCTGAAACTAATAAATTGTCTAAATCCGAAGGAAGGACTGCTCCTTCTGCGATTTCTCGTAAAGCAATCACCGAATCTTTATCATTATCCCGAGAAACTGCAACCGGTTCCCCTGCTCCAATGTGCTTTGCACGTTGGCTTGCCAACAAAACTAATTCAAAACGATTGGGAACTTTTTTCACACAATCTTCGACAGTAACACGCGCCATTTTTACCTCTTTATCCAAAATTTCTACAGATCAAGTTTTCCTTATACTCCTTTTTTTTAAAAAAATCAAGCCTCTTGCTTTTATTTTTTTGCTTTATTATAATGGACCGCAGATTAATTTCGACATTAAAAAAAGAGGAGCATAACCATGGAAGCAAATAGCAAAACCATTGCCAAAGGAACAATGGAAATGACGGCTTTTTATTTTCTTTGGTTATTGACCAGAAAAATTTCACTTAATTTATCTTCAAAAATACTTTATTGGGGACTATATAAGAATTATTTTTTTAGCAATCCTTTTTCTGATGTTTCGTTACAAGTCAACTTGTGGGGGAAGATATTTTCATCACCCCTTGGCATTGCTGCGGGGTTCGATAAAACAGGCAAAGTAAATGACTCTTTAGCCGATTGCGGTTTTGGGTTTATCGAATTTGGAACGGTAACTCCTTTAGGTAGTAACGCTTTTTTGAAAAAAGAATTTATTTCTTCACGTCGCGCTATCCTTGTTCAAACGAATGGTTTTCCCAATAAAGGAATCGACGAGGTTATTGATGGGCTTATTCAAAGACGTCACATGCCTCATGTTGCAGGCATAAACATTTCAACTGACTCCGATTTAGGAGAACGCGATTTTGGACAATTCGTAGATGGGATTGAACAAGCATTAGCAGAAATTACGGGACGTATTGCCCCTTATTGCGATTACATTACGCTTAACCTATCCAACGAACAAACGTCAATTTCGACATTAACACAAAGTTTTGAAGATTTACGTCGTGTTATACAAACACTTCAATCTCAAATACATAAAAGCGCACCCATTGCTCCTCCGAAATTATTAATAAAAATTCCATGTAATGAACAACTGGAAGTTGATCGTTTATCTTCTATTTTCATAGATGAAAAAGTCGATGGCATTATTATAGGGGGTTATTCAAAATCTTTACCTGCTAAGAAAAAATTACACAATCCAAAGGTCGATGGCTTTGTTTCTGGGGCCCCGATATTGGACATATCAACGAGTATTTTGCGTCGTTTCCATTGCATTGTTGGGAAAAGGATTTCTCTTATTGCTTGTGGTGGGGTATTCACAGGGCAGGAAGCTTTCAACAAAATTCGTGCCGGTGCAAGTTTAGTGCAATTGTACAGTGCTATTTTTTATCGAGGACCTGGAGTTGCCAATCAAATTAACATGGAGCTTGCTCACATTTTAAAAGCCAATAATTTTCAATCTATTGAAGAAGCTATCGGAGCTGATAATTTTACTTCTTAGGTAACCGATTTAAAATGGGATGTAAAATTAACGCAGGTAATGCGCTCATTAGCCATCCAGAGAATGCCATAGGCCAAGGAAAGGCGATAATTGCTTTGTTTTTTGCTAATCCTTTTTTGATTTCAAGCGCCGCTTTTTCTGGAGACATTAAAAAAGGCATTCGAAAACGATTCACGGACGTTAGAGGTGTTTGAACAAATCCTGGACAAATTACATTAATTTTCACTCCTTCATCGCAAAGCCAACCACGAAGTGCTTCTCCCCATGCTTTAACGCAACATTTACTTGCTGAATAAGCCGGTGCTGATGGTATGCCATGAAACCCTGCAATAGAAGACACTATTGCAATTTGTCCTTTATGCCGTTTTCTCATCCTATCTAAAGCAGGCAAAACAATATTGACAACCCCGTTAATATTCGTTTCCATTATTTGTCGCGTTTCCACTGACATTCGAGAATCTGCCAACACACCACCAGATATTCCCGCGTTTGCAATAACTAATTCAAGTTGTGAAATTGCATCTGCTTGGTTAATTGCTTCTTGCGCAGCAAACGCCTCTGTTACATCAAAAAGATAGGTATAAACAGTAGCCCCTTTTTCTTTACATAAATTCGCAGTTGATTGCAATCTTTCCGGATTTCTCCCACATAAAAACAGAATTGTATCCACATGCGCATAAGCAATTGCAATTGCCTTTCCTATGCCACTAGATGCACCAGTAATGAATATTGAACGAGGCAGTTGCATTTTTATTCTCTCTCTTTTTTTATAACTTTTACTTGACGAATCAAAATATATCAGTATAGTGGTTACTTGTCTACATAAACGACAATGCCTCTGTGGCGAAATTGGTAGACGCGACAGACTCAAAATCTGTTCCTAGCAATAGGGTGTTGGTTCAAGTCCGACCAGAGGTACCAAGAAATACAAGCGCTCTGAAAAGAGCGCTTTTTTATTATTTTTTATGCACTTATGTCGGTTCGATAATTGCTATTTTTGTAAATTATCGAACTCATTTAAAAAACTATTTAAGCCACGGCCTAGTCGTCATCAAATTATGCAAATGGGCATTCGTCATTCTTCTCTTTTGACCATAGGTACCATATAAATATCCACTAATTGCTTCATTATTTTTCCAAATGACTTCTCGCTTTATATTTCCGTTTATATAGTAGGATTTTTCCACCCCTTCTAGTTCTCCGTTTTTGTAATTAATTTCTGATCCAAGCCTCCCATTTTCATAATATGTTTTATAGAGACCATTTTTTGGCGGTTCTGCGTTTGTTGTAAATCCGATAAATATCATCCCAATAAAAGTAAGAGCAATTAAAATTAAACGAAAATTAAAAAAACGTGAATTAGTCATGTTTAAATCCTTTCTTTTCTTTCAACCTATTATATAATATTACATTAGGCAAGAACGGTTTCTATCTTTTGCTTGAGTTTCATTAACTCGTCATCATTATTGGCTCGATAATCGTTCAGCGTGGCGTACCAAGAAATACAAGCACTTTTAAAAAAGTGCTTTTTTTATTAAATATCAAAGATCTATATTAGTTCGAAATTTGCTATTTTTAAAAAGTGCTATTTTTCAAATTTATCGAACTAGTTTTACTTAAAATATAACATATTTAAGCACTTTATTTTTTAGAACAGTTAGTTATCCCAAGTTGACACACTAAAATTAGATTTAAAGACTTATCTTTAAAACCTAATAAATTGGTTTTATTTTATATTGTGACAAAAATGGATTTTCAGCATAAGGATCGTTAAAGCAATTATCTGCTGATGCTTTACATCCTCCTTGGCATTTATTTTTATATTTACATGGTTGACAAAATTCAGGCAAAGCTTTTACAAAATTTTTTGCAATATCCGTTTTAAACATCTGCGTTAAAGGTGTTTGCAAAATATTTCCGATTATTGTAGGAGAAAAATTACACATTCGAATATTTCCAGCATAATCCATCACGATGATTGATTGTTTTAATGATATTCCACATCCAGTAAAATGGATATTCTTGTATTTTGATAAATTAACAATACAAGGAGGAATATTGATAGGGCTATTTATAGTCATGTCAGGATGTGAAATGGCAAAATTATTACATACTTCTAAAGCTTTTGATAATTCTGTGGGTGTTAATTGTAATCGTTTAAATGCCTTCCCATTACCTGCAACATTAAATCTGTTAATTGAAAAATATCTTCCCCCTAACGCATATGATAATTTTAAAGTATTATCCAATGTTTCAATATTTGCCTTAGTTGCAACAAATATATGGCATACCAGTATACCTGCCTGAATTATTTCCTTGGTTGCATGTACCATATTATCAAATCCCGAAAACCCAATTGATCTAGCATTAGAGTCAAAAATTCTTTTATTAGCGCTTATAAAAGATAATCCAAATAACGAGACATGATGATCTTTTGCAAATTGAATTTTTGATTTATTAAGCAATGAACCATTAGTCATTATATTTATACTCTTTATTCTCAAATTACTAACTGCTTCAACTATCTTATCTGCATCTTTACGTGTATAAAATTCACCGCCTGTTAAAGTTACATGACGGCATTTCATTTGTTTTATTACTAAAGACAACATATGAATTGTTTTTTCAGTATCAAGTAATTTATTAGGATAGTTTAAATGATTTTTCTGTACATTATAACAATGCTTGCAATTCATTGTGCAACATGGCGTTGCTTCAAACATCAGTGATACCGAAGGATGTTTATTCATATGGAAGAACTGTGTCTCCCATAAAAGGGTGGCAATCTCCCTTATTTATGAATAACAACCCTAACAAAATAATTATGGGGAATAGAAATGTTTTAAAAAAAATATAACGATAACCTTCTTTTTTCTTATAATATAACCAAAGGACTAAAGATACACCTACCAAAAATAAAATACCTATTTCAAAATAAAGCAAGTTAAAATATTTCAGATAATACAAATACAGATAATATATAACGAAGTTAAAAATTAAAAATATAATAAGAGTGCTACGAATCGTATAAAATAAAACTTTTCTAGATTTCGACAATGTTTTTTTTAAGAAAAAACTACCAAAAAAAATTATAATCATAGTTAAAAATGAGACGCCAAAAATTGACGAGAACAACCAATCAAAAGTAGGATCAAGATCATAAGAATAATCATCTCAAGGACAAATACTTATCCTATATATAAAAAAACCGACACAAGATAAGAAACAAGAATAAAATAGATATCCCATCCAATCTAGAAAAGTTTCTTTTGGAAATTGTTTTTTAATATTTTGAGGACTAACTGGATTATTAAGAATATTTTCTATATCAACAGGTTTTTTACAAATTGGTTTTTTGTTTGTATTTTTCATAGCTATTTCCTCGACTTCTTTCTCGACATTTTATTAAAGCACGAATAAAAAGTCAATGCAATAAAACATTTCTTAAGTTCTGGCTCTCGTTTTACAGGGAACCTCTTCCACAGCATACCATCGAACTTATTGAACTTTACTGTGATTTCTGTTACAATAAAAATGTGAAAAAGAAAAATACATATCCGGAATTCTAACTCTCATGAAAGAATGGGACTATGAGGTTAATGTTGATTTAGATTTTACAAAAATTACATATGGTCGCCACAAAAAAGCTTGGTGAAAATGTGTAACATATTGATAGTAGGCCATTATTTAAGTGAGCGTTTTATTCCATATACCATTTCCATTAAACCGATATCTAAAAAACGTTAGGACATCACGCGCCATAGAAGAAAGTATGCGATGATTTTGGCTCTCTAACATCAAACAAGGCGAGGGGAATAAACCGTCCAGG
>CAZXTR010000040.1:0-7822 GCA_964643615.1 uncultured Lactobacillales bacterium
AAGGCAATAATTGCAACAATTTATGAATAAAAATACCACGTTTTAATGCTTGCTTGTTTTTAATAGGAGAGAATAAAGCGGGCTCTTCAATTTCTGGTTTAGAGGGAACCAACGGCTTGGAAGGAACTGGTTCTTGTGGAGCAGAGATATTAAACCAATCAGGTAAATATTCATAATGTACAGAATATTTTTCTTGTTTTAAATCTTCTTTCACTGTTTTTTCTTGACTACAAGCCCAAATTGTTTTGGCGTCTTTTTGATAATTAGGCAAACTAGAAGCAACTAGATCATACCAATTCCCATCTAAAGAAGCTTTCCCATTTTCGTATCCACAAATATAAAGCCTATCTTTGGCTCGCGTTAAAGCAACATATAATAATCTATTATATTCTTTTTCTTCTAATGACTTATATGAATTAATGAATGTTTCACACGAATATGGTATAAGTGCTTTTTTCGTTAACCAAATAGGAATATCATCAACCCATATTAAAGACGGAGAATGGTTTGGCTTTCTACAAGTATCAGGAAGAAAAACAATCGGAGATTGCAAGCCTTTTGAAGCGTGGACGGTCATAATTCGTACAGCTTGAATGTTATTTTGATCTAAATCGCGTTTAATTTCGACCTTTCCAGACTTAACCCACTTTAAAAATCCTTGCAAAGAAGGTTGATGTGCTTGTTCATATTGTAAAGCTAAATTCAAAAATTCATCTAGAGCATCATTAGCTTCTGAGCCTAAATGTTTTAAAAAGGCTGTTCTAATCCCGAAAGACCCCAAAATCACATTATACAATTCAAAAGGATTCATTGTATCTAAAAAGTTCAACCATTCGGATAATTTCTCGTACAGTTGAGGAAAATGAGTTTTTAAACTATCCCACAAACTACCCTTACGATGATAAGCGACTTGAAATAAATCTTCTTCTGATAAATTACAAATCGGACTTTTCAATATTTCTGCCAAAGCCAAATCATCTGAAGGTAACAACAAAAAAGCTCCTAAAGAAATTAAGTCCATAACGGCAATATGCTCAGTTAAAACTAATCTATCGACACCTGCAACTGGAATTTTTAATTCTTTCAACGCTCGTGCCAAATCGTTTACAAATACATTGCGCCGTTGCACCAAAATCATAATATCTCCAGCTTCGATAGGTCGATTTTGAGAAAGCAACATTTCTTTTTTTTGAAGCATTTCTTTGATATGAGATGCAATTTGTTGAGCAAGCTTTATTGAAGTCCCTACAGAAGTATTTTGTAATACAGGAAGTTTCCAAATATCTTTAGCGGTTTCTTTTTTTTCATAACGAGCTAATGGCCACACTTCAACCAAACCAGCTTCTTGAGTACGAGCAGGGCGATGAACAGCTTCTTCATTTTTTTGCAAAACACCATTAACCGCACGAGGGTTAGACAAAGTTAAATTCACTAAATCAAGTACTGCTTGTGTTGAACGAAAAGAAATGTTCAAAGCAATATCACAAAAATCATTTTTAGAAGATTCTATTTTTTCTTTAAAGAAAGTCTTCATTTTTTCGAATTCATCAGGATCGGCGCCTTGAAAACTGTAAATAGACTGTTTTTTATCTCCAACAACAAAAAGCGTTCTAATAATATCGCTTTTACTTTCTCCACTAAAAAAATCCTCGGATAATTGACGTATAATAGTCCATTGTTCGGGGCTTGTATCTTGAGCTTCATCTAATAAAATATGGTCAATTCCGCCATCCAGTTTATACAAAACCCACTCAGACATATTCGACTGGACTAACAATTGTCGTGTTTGCAAAATTAAATCATCATAATCCAAAACGCCTGATTTGCTTTTCAATTTTTCATAAGAAGAAAGAACGGCTAACCCTATTTCCAAAAAAGCAGTTGTTAATTTGGCTAATTGAAGAGCTTTGATTTTATCTAAAACATATAATAACTTTTCGGCAATATCAATTTCTTCAGGTTTTAATTTTTTGCGAATTTCATTTTTTTGAGTCAGATAATAATTTTGAAAAGCTTCAAAGTCTGTTCCTTCATAAATAGTGTGTACTAAGGATTCTTTTGTATCAAAAGGAGATACATTTAAAACTCGATGAATTGTTTCAATCAATTGTTTCGAACTTTTGTGTTTTTCTAAAAGCCGTTTAAAATTATCTCTTTGATCATCAAAAGAACACATTAACTGCGCAAAAGTTTTTTCATTCACATAACAAGAAATTAATTCCATTTGTTGATTAAAAGAAGATGATTTCAAAATTTCTTGAATAGCTCTTTGCATATATTGATGTGCATCTTTTTCATCAAGCACGTCAAAAGATGGTGACAATCCAGCTTCAATGGGAAAACGTTTTAACAGTTTTTCACAAAAGCTATGAATCGTCATGATTTTCATGCCACCCTTGACTTCTAAAAAGCAAGCAAACAATTTTCGAGCACGAGGAATAAGATCTTTTTCAAAATCATCACCTTTCAAAGCAACCAATTGCGCTTTCAAAGAAGCATCGTCCAACAAAGCCCACTGACGTAAAATAAAAGAAAGCCGATTTGCCATTTCTACCGCTGCTGTTTTTGTAAAAGTCAAACAAAGAATCTTTTCCGGTGCGTAATTACAAAGCAATAAATTTAAAACCCTATCTGTCAAAACCTTTGTCTTCCCAGACCCCGCCGAAGCTGAAACCCAAGCCGAAACAAACGGATTGCTTGCCTTTCTTTGTATTTTATTCGCAATAGAAATGGCATCCAACGAACTTGTCATAAATCATCATCCTCCTGCGCCGAGGTTATCCATTCTGGCAAACGTTCTAAATGTTCATAATCATTATAAATCAAATGTTTTGTAGAAGGACATGGGACATAAGGGGTCTCTTCATTTTCAAAAAGACTAATTAATCGACGAAGCCCTTCCATTGCTAAAGCGACCAATTCTTCTGACTTTTGTTGTGATTGTTTTGAACCAGCCACAGATTTAATTTGACCACCTCTTTCATCCCCAAGCAAGCTCCAATAAGCCATATCATGAATCAACTTATCTTTCGTTTCTTGAATGTCTGCAAAACTATTTCCCTTTAATAGAGCACCTTCCAAAGGCAATTGTGGGGAAAAACCACTTGCTACATCTTGAGAAGATGGTGGGGTTCCGGTTTTATAATCAATAATTTCTAAAGAATCATCTTTTAAAACATCAATTCTATCCGCTTTCCCCGTCAAGGTGAAAACGCCACCACTATCCAATTGAATTTGCATTTCGCCAGTTTTTTCCAAATAAGAAGTTTTAATATTATTTTGACGTTCTTTTTGTTGACAAATAAACCATTGTGCAACTCTTTTAAATTTAGGTTTCCAAAACGCAAGCGCCGCTCCAGTTAATGGAGATTGATCAAAAGCCTCATCTCCCATTTTTAATAAAACATGGATATCTGTCCCCTGCGGAAAATCCGTTAAAAATTTTTCCAAAACATGGTGCACGAGAATTCCATAATCTTTTAAAGAAACATCTTCGTCTAAATCTTCCAACTTTCGAATACCTAATATAAAGCGGGCATAAATAGAGTAGGGGTCTTTCATCCATTCTTCAATTTTAGTAATTGATAATTTTTTAGGGCGAGCACTTAATGGAGGCTTCGGCATGGGACGTGACAATACTTTTTTGTCATCAATTGATTGAACAAAGGATACAATTTCTTCTTTTTCAGGCAACCATCGGACATGAGAAGCTTCTAACAATGCTTGCAAACGAAGTATCCAACGTGAAGGCAAAGTCGGCGTCCCATCTTGTTTTTCAGATCGAGTTAAAATTACTTTATCGTTCATCAATAAAGACGAAAAATCGTGCGCCATAATTCCAATTTTTTCTTCCAACAATGGTAATCCACAAGCTTGACGCATAGGACGACTTAACCATAAATCAGACACAGGTAGTTCTGGCCAAGTTCCCTCATTAACACCGCCAATGATTACTTCGTCCGAATGTTGCAATCTAGCTTCAATGGGACCTAAAATAGATAACCTTTGATTCATCCCATACAGAGGGCGTACAGTTTCTTGAGATAATAATTCTTTAAAAAATAAAGGATAATGCATAGGTTGTAGTGGAGGGATTTTATCGGCAAAATCTTTGATTTCATTTAAAAATAGTGCCATTTTTTCACCTTCAGCTCCATGCCACAATCTTTCCTCCCCACTTCTATCTGCCGTTTTTGCAAGTTTTTCTGCAAGTTCAATATGTGCAAAAAACAATTCCGAAAATGAAACTTCCACATTTTCATATTCAAAAAAATGGAAAAAAGGACGCAAATCTGTTGATAATGGCAATGAAAGAGGTGTTTGACTTTCTCTTGCTTGCTTTTCTACCTTTCTTATTTTTAACTTTAGTGTTCCAAGTTTTTCACCATCTTGCGCTAAAGGATGTTTTAATGCACTTAATAAAGCTGTTTCTGTTTTTTCTAATCCTGCTGTTGCTAATAATAACAAATAATTGCCAACAATAGTTTTTGACAAAGGAATACCTGCTGAATCATCTAATAAAACATTCCAACGTTTCATTTCACTCACCACACGTCTAGCTAAATTTCTATCAGGTGTCACAAGCATCGCCGTTTTTGAAGGAACTTCTAAAACGCGCCTTAATTCGCAAGCGATTGTAAAAGCTTCGTTCGAAGGTGTAGAGCATTGAATAAACCGAATTGAATCTATAGAACTTTTTTGAAAAACAGTTTCTCCTCGCCATTTATGTGTGTTTTGCGCAGGTTTCATACTTGCATTTATTAAATTTTGCCGATGTTGCCAGTCTTTTATTCCTAAAACTGCAATATTTTTCCGATTTACATCCATTTTATTTAACAGTTTTTTTAATTGGAATTGGGGATGTGTTTCATCTACTGCATTCCAATCAGAATCATCCATTTCAATATCCAAATATGGTAAAATAACACGTCCAGATGGCATAAGACGCACAACATTTAAAAAATCTTCTGTACTTGGAAGTCCACCCATAAAGCCCACTACAAAAACCGACATATCTGGAGGTGTTTTTAACCATTCTGCTGTTAATTTTTTTAAAACACGAATTTGTCTATCTGCTACATCTATTTGACGACGTTTAGACAAAATTCTTGGCCATTGATTTTTAATAATATCCAAAAAACGTAAAGTTTCTTGCCAGTGTTGCGCCAAATTTTCGGGAACAACATTTTGCAAAACATCCAAAGGAATTTCATTTTGATAAAATTCATCCAACAATGAAGCTAATGCTACAGCCAATTGCAAGGATTTATCTGCCGAAAATTCTGTCATTTTTTGACATAATTGCATCAACAGTAAAAGTCTTTCCATTGACGAAATAGCCTCTGGAATATCAGGAGCTAAAAAATCAATATCGTAAAGGGAAGTAATTTTTGGAAGCAATAAAGTCCGTCCATTGCTTTCACGCAAAAACGCTTCACGCATTGATTTACAAGCACGGCGCGTAGGAAGAATTATAAGAAATTTTGAGATACCCCAATTTTTGCTCTCTTCTTCGCTTAAAATTTGTCGTGCGACCAAATCTACTAAAGACGATGAAGCGGGTATGGTATAAATCATCTTATTCTCTTAGCAAATTAGTAGGCATTTGACGCGACAACCAATCTTTTAATTCACTTAATATGGGTTCGTCTAAATGACTTTTCAACAAAGCACAAATATGTGGTAAATGTTTTAAATATATAGGTTTTTTATCACGTAAAAAAGAACGAACAAAAAACCCCAAAACTCTCAAATGGCGCTTAACCCCTAAAATATGGTATGAACGGATGAAAGCATCTCTTTCTGACAAAGGAATATGTTTTAAGTAAGAATTAAACAATTCTTGACGCAAATCGACATTCATAGGACGTCTTGCATCTTCTAATAAAGCCACAACATCATAAGCATATGGACCAACTCGGGCATCTTGAAAATCCAACAATCCACATTCCTGTATACCTTTTTTGTTAAGGCGCATTAAATTGTTAATGTGGAAATCCCATAAAATTAAGCCTTTTTTTGTATCTAACGCTAAAGGAATAAGTTTGTCCCAAATATCAAAAAATTCATTTTTTAAAGCATCCGAAGTCGGTTTGTGTAAAACATAGGGCATAAACCAATCGACAAATACGGATAAATGCTCCATCATTTGCGGTTTTGCATAAGCTTGAATATTTTGGAAATCCTCCGATGGTACAGATCTTAAATGCAATAAAACATCAACAGCAAGAATATATAAATCTCGTTCCAGTAATGGATTTTTTTCTAACAATGCCGCATAAGTATCATCTCCAAAATCTTCTAATAAAATCAATCCATATTCCAAATCTTTTGCATAAATCAGCGGAGCACTAAAGCCATTTTTAACTAAAATTTCATTCACTTCTACAAACTCATGTGGATGCTCTGAAATCGGAGAATCCATTAAAATATAGCTTTTTTCCAACCCCTTAATACGAGCATAACGACGCCTTGACGCATCTTCTGTTAACCAATAAAAAGGCAATGTATCTAAATGTTGTTTTTTTAAAAATTCTTGAATGACAGGGGTGGTTTCCATTTTTTAATCCTTTCTTTCCACGATAGATCTTGCGAAGAAAAGCGAAAATAACGCTTTTCTCCAATAACCGATATATTAATATCAAGACGATGCGAATAAGGCAATATCTTGCCCATTTTTTCGGGCCATTCAATTAATGAGACGCCCCCGATAAAAGCGTCTTCTATTCCCAGTTCATAAACATCTGTCGGTTTTTCTAATCGATACAAATCGAAATGAAAAATCGGAAATTTTGAACTGGAATAAGTTTGCAACAGTGTAAATGTAGGGCTTGGAATATCTTCTTTTGTTTGAGCTAAAAATTGTATAAAAAATCTTGAAAAGGCAGTCTTACCAACGCCCAAATCACCATACAAAGCCAAAATATCTTTTGGACAAACAATTAAAGATAAAGCGCGTGCAAGTTCGTCCGTTTCTTTCAATGATTGTACTTCAATGGTTAACATTTAAAATAATCCCCACAGTTTCTCTTTTTTCTTCAACGATTGGGATGGGGAGGCATTCTTTTGTTTTCGAGCTTCCCAGGGTGCAACAAATTTTCCTTCCCACAGCCCACGCTTCATTTGATGCGCTTCTTTTTCATAAGGAATATAAACCAAAGATTGAGCTCTGTCTGCAACGGCCCAACCAGAACCGACCAAAGCCACACCTAGATCAATGTTTGGTTCTATAACACACGTAGCTACAAAATTACCATCTCTATCACCATATCCAACAGGCACACAATGCACCAATTTATTTAATACAATACGTTCCAATGTTGCTTTAGCCATTTCGCCACAAGCATACGAATATCCGCGTTTATCTTGACACATTTGAACAGGATCAGGAGCATCAATCCCATAAAGTTTAATCATACTTGAACCAACTTGAAAAAAATAACCACTGTACACACGATCTACAACACCAACGACAACGTTTTCCTTCGAAAATGCTTCCATTTGCAGGATATCATCTTTCGTCACAACCTGCAAAGAATCCTCTTTTGTTTTTTGCGAGCTAGATAGCATCGTTAACCAATTTTGACCCCAACCCAAAAACACAAAAACTCCATAGCCAATTAAAATCAAACAAATCAAAACTAACAGCAATTTAAAAATAAAGCCCAAATATCTTGGAATAATCCATATGGCAAACAAAACTGCTAAAATCAACAATGCCCCAGTTAATTTCGGATTATTCTGAATAAAAGGGTAATCAAAATAGGCCTTTATTATTCCGCCAAAAACCGTTGACAACAAAATAAATTTTAAAATAACAAGC
>CAZXTR010000041.1:0-7631 GCA_964643615.1 uncultured Lactobacillales bacterium
CTTTATTATTCCGCCAAAAACCGTTGACAACAAAATAAATTTTAAAATAACAAGCCCCATTTATTTTCCCTCTAGCGCTCTTTGAACAGTTTCCTGTACATTAACGGAAAGTCCCTCTATATCCAAGATTCTTGTCAATTGAGATTTCATCAATGACGCTCTTTGTACATCAAATCGCCTCCACCGAGTCAAAGGTGTTAATATACGTTCAGCTAATTGTGGGTTTTGTGCATTCAAATGAATCACCATATCGGCCAAAAAAGCGTACCCAGAACCATCCTTTGCGTGAAAATGTTTAAAATTATTCGATACAAAAGATCCAATTAACGCGCGGACATTATTCGGATTGGTTTCTGAAAATTCTGATAATTTCATTAAAGATTGAATGCGTTTAATAATATCGGGAACATCTAACAAGGCTTGCAAGCCGAACCACTTATTAATCACTATATTATCGTTACAATAACGTTGATAGAAATCATTTAAAGCTTCTTCAAATCCATCTAATTTATAAATGACAAGGTCGGACAAAGCTGACATCAAATCTGTCATATTATTTGCTTTTTGATAAGATTTTGACACTAAATCTTTATCAGAAGTCAAGGCAAGATAGCTCAACACTGCATTTTTCAATGCTCGTCTTGCAACATCTTGCGGTTGAATAGAAAAAGGCTTGTCCGAATCATCAAATTGTTTGTAAATTTCCATCAAACTGGAATGATGGGCCAATGCAAAAGCTTTTCGCACATTTTGACGAGCTTCAATTACAGCATCAACATCAAAAACATCCATCTTGTCCCCAATATAAGAAGTAGCAGGCAACGCAATAGCTCTTGCAACAAAAGCCGGATCTTTAGAGGCACGTTTCAAATAACTTCCAAAAGCATTAATAAATTCGTTTCTAGGAGTTGTCCGGTTTTCTTTTATCATCGATAAAATTTCAAAAATTGCATAATCCTGACCCATAGCATATTGATTAAATAAATCAGAATCATGGCTCATCAAATGGAGCCTTTCTTCATCCGTATACGATATGTCCAAGCTTACAGGCGCAGTAAAAGAACGATTAATAGACAACACAGGACGTTGAGAAATGTTTTCAAAAACAAATTCTTGTTCAATTTGAGTCAACAACAACGTTTGCGTTAACATATCATTGCCATCTAGCCCTACCAAACCAATATCCAAAGGAATAATGAATGGCAATTTTGTATATTTTGATTCTTGGGTCAAAGAAAGCTTAAAAGTACGTGTACCTTCATCATAACTTTTAGTCACGTGAACTGTTGGCCTTCCTGGCGTTGAATACCAGAGCATAAAATCCGACAAATCCACTCCATTTGCATCTTCCATACATTTAACAAAATGGTCAATAGTCACAGATTGGCCATCATGTCTTGAAAAATATAAATCGCAGCCTTTATGAAAAGCTTCGTACCCTAATATTTTTTCTTGCATACGGATAAGTTCTGCTCCTTTGTTATAAACAGTCGAAGTATAAAAATTTTCGATTGTTGCAAAACTTTCCGGACGAACAGGATGTGCCAAAGGTCCATCATCTTCTGGAAATTGGAAGCGTTTTAAACTTTCGACATCATCAATACGTTGAACAACTCGTGAATGTTGATCTGATGAAAACTCTTGATCCCGATAAACAGTAAATCCTTCTTTTAGAGATAAATTGAACCAATCTTGAGCGGTCACTCTATCCCCACTCCAATTGTGGAAGTATTCATGAGCAACAACCCCTTCGATTGTTTCATAATTCGTATCTGTTGCTGTCTTTTCATCCGCTAATAAAACTTGATCATTAAATATGTTTAAACTTTTATTTTCCATGGCGCCAGCATTAAAATCGCTAACTGCAACAATGTTAAAAAGTGTTAAATCGTATTCTCTACCAAATTTTTCTTCATCCCATTTCATAGCACGTTTCAGAGAATCCATTGCAAAATAAAGTCGTTCTTTTTTGCTTGGTTCACAATAAATGCGTAATTGAACCCGACGTCCAGACATTGTTACAAAGAAATCTTCTATATACGTTAAATTTCCAGCAACTAAAGCAAACAAATAAGACGGTTTTTTAAAAGGATCTTGCCAATGAATGACGTCTCCACTGTCCTCGATTAAATTACCATTTGAAAGGACAACAGGATACTGCGTACGATCGGCATGGACAAAAACATCAAAAGAACTCATTACATCTGGGTGATCCATATAATAGGTAATTGTACGAAAGCCTTCTGGTTCACATTGTGTGCAAAACAATCCCTTTGAAACATAAAGCCCCATCAATCGTGTGTTTGCTTTTGGATTAATTTGTGTTTCTATTTCCAATTCAAAAGAATCGGGAAGGGCAGGTAATGTCAAACTTTCATCATTTAGCGTATATTGCCGAGGTTCTAAAAGTTGCCCATTTAACTTTACGGATAATAAGGTCAAATACTTTCCGTTTAAAACAAGAGGAGATGTACCTTGATCAATTCGACGAATTTGCATCGTATTACGAACATGCGTTTTGGTCGCATCTAAACTAAACTCTAACTTTGTTTTTTCAATATTGAATAATGGTTTTTTATAATCTTTTCTGTATGTTATTTTCATTTTTTAATCCAATTGTTTATCATTAACCTGACTTATTAATTTTTCTTTCCAATAACGAGAGCGCGTTAAATTAGGAGGCACAACTGCGTCCCCCTTGTAAATAGAAACAAGGCTTCGCATAGCATTTAAATGGCCTCGGTTAGCTGCTTTTTCATAAAAAGAAATAGCTAAAAAAGGTTCAGGGTTTCCTGAATAACCCCGTTCCAACCATACAGCAGATGAAAAAGTTGCTTCTAAATGCCCTTGTTCCGAAGCCAACAAAGCCCAATCTAGTGCTTTTTTCTTGTCTTCTGGGAGGCCTTCACCCCTATCCGACATTAAAGCCATAGCAAACAAAGCGTCAGGATTATTTTGAATCGCTCCTGATTGAAAGTGCTTAACTGCTTTTGAATAATTTTTTTCATAATAGGCCTTCATACCCAAAGTAACGTGTTCTTTTGCAGGCATCATCGCATATTGAATAACGGGATAAACAGTAATTAAAATAATAAAGGCAAAAAAAACAGCAACCAAAGAATACACTGTTTTAACAGAGAGATTTTTAGCTTTCTTTTCAATAAGGGCCCTTAATTTTTTTCTCTTTTGAAAAATATCCATTTCTCCTCCGAAATAAAAAGAACTTGCAACTTTGTTCACAATATATGATATTTGGAAGCATTCATCAATAAAAAAAGAGGGGCAAGGTGCAATCTTTTATTTTTTCCAATTTTTTCTTTGATTATGAAACTGGAGAACTAAGGCTATGCTATAAGCACGGCGAACACTCTTTTCAGGAAAAGATAATTTTTCCAAACGCTCCTTTTTCAAAGACAAATAAAAATATTTTGCAAAAAGCTTTTTTTTGGTTGCATTTAGCTGGAGGAATAAGCTATTTCAAAGCATTTGCTCCGAAAAAAATAATCATTAATTCTGGAAAATTAACATCCAAAGAAGCTTCGTTTTTTAACCGATTTTACATTTCTGGTCTTGGAGAATGGGCCGTCAGAAACAATATAAACATTCAAGATTCTGTACACTTTCCATTTGAAGATAATAATACTCAAACAATGGAGCCGATTTTGTTAGGAGAGGGGATGTTCCTTGCTGTTGGAGGGGGGAAAGATTCTTGCGTTTCTATAGAATTATTGAAATCTAAGAACCCTACTTTATGGACAGTAGGTATGGCTCTTCCGATGAAAAAAGTAATTGAAAAAGCGAAGTTACCATCTGTCACAGTGGAGCGCACACTATCCCCCCATTTATTGGAATTAAACGCACAAGGAACTGCACTTAACGGGCACATCCCTATCTCTGGAATTATTGCATTTATTAGCCTTTGCTTATCCATATTGCACAATAAAAAGTTTGTTATCATGAGTAACGAACAGTCTGCAAACTCGGGCAATACAAAGCAGGGAAAATTGACTATCAACCACCAATGGAGCAAATCCTTTGAATTTGAAAGAGCCTTTTATCAATTAACACGTACCCTCGTGCCAAATTTTAAATATTTCTCTATTTTAAGGCCTTTGTCCGAAATGCGTATTGCTCAACTTTTTGCCTCTCATTGTCAAGACTATTTCCCAATTTTTACAAGTTGCAACAAATCTTTTAAATTGGACAAATCTAAACGGTTAAAACATTGGTGTGGATTTTGTGACAAATGCCGTTTCGTATTTTTAATCCTTGCCCCTTTTATGGCGAAGGAACAAATAATTTCAATTATAGGAAACAATTTATTAAATGATCCAAACCAAAAACAAGGTTTTTTAGAGCTTTTAGGGCTGTCTGGGCATAAACCGTTCGAATGCGTTGGAGAAAAAGAAGAATGCCAACTGGCATGGCTTATGTTGCAACATCAAAAAGAATGGGAAAATGATATTTTATTGCGCACAATAAAATTGGATACAAATGAAGAGGCTCTTAAAAAATATGTTTTTTCTTTATCCACAGAACATCTTATCCCGAAGGAACTTGAAAATGTTGTTAAATGAACTTGCTTGCAAAAAAATTGCCATTTGGGGATTAGGAAAAGAAGGACAAGCTTTACTCCATTTTTTTACAAAAAACATGCCCGACAAACAAATAGGTGTTTTGTCCCCAGAAAACGAAAAAAATATTTTTAATTATGAAGTTGTTTTTAAAAGTCCAGGCATTTCAATTTATCATCCACTTGTGGAATTAGCTAAAAAAAATGGGGTTTTAATTTCATCCGGAACAAATCTTTATATGGAAAATAAGCCTAAAAAAATTCAAACCATCGCTATAACAGGAACAAAAGGGAAAAGCACAACCGCATCATTAATCGCTCATTGTTTAAAAAAAATGGGTTTAAAAATTGCCTTGGCTGGTAATATTGGGACACCCTTAATAGATTTTTATGGCACAGACCTTGATTTTTTAATTGCCGAACTATCCAGTTATCAATGCACCGACCTATCAACAGGCTTTGATCGCACAATCGTAACAAACCTTTATCCAGAACATATTAATTGGCATAAAACACATTTCCAATATTACAAAGACAAATTACATATTTTATCCGTACGCACGAAGGGGCAAAAAGCCATATTAAACATACAAAACAACCAATTGATATCAATGACACAAAATTTACCAGATGTTTTGTATTTCAATCAACAACGCATTTCTATTCAAAGCCAATTACTGGGGGCTCACAATTTGGAAAACATTGATGCTGTACGCATCACATTAGAAAGCCTTAATTTTTCAACCAAAAATATAGAAATTTATTTAAGGGATTTTAAACCTCTACCTCATCGTTTAGAAATAATTGAACACAACGGTATAACCTATGTAGATGATAGTATTTCTACAACACCAGAAACAGCAATGGCTGGGCTTCAGGTTTTTGAAGGAAGAAAATGTTTTTTACTTGTTGGAGGATTCGATAGACAACAAAATTATAATAAATTAGAAGAATATGCGAAACAACATAACGTTTCTTTAATTGGACTGCCAGACACAGGAAGACGTATTCATACAGCAGTTTACCAAGCTAAAAATATTTTAGATGCAACACGTTATGCTCAATCAAAGGCAAAGAACAAAGACGTCATTATCCTTTCTCCTGCTGCCCCTAGCTATAACACATATAAGAACTTTGAAGAACGTGGAGAAGATTTTAAAAAAACGATATTCTGACTTTTATTTAACTTGCAATAAAATCTAAAATTCACTACAAATAAGAGAATATATAAAGGGGAGAATTTAATATGATTTATTATGGATGGCAAATAACTTGCATTGGAATGGTTGCGGTTTTTTGTTTTTTATCTTTTTTAATTGCATGCATCGCATCTTATTCTTGGATAATGCAAAAATTTCAAACGAAGGAAGCGCCTTTGAACAAAGTGGCTGCTTCTATAGCTATCGCTTTGCATAAAGGGGGAAAGTAATGCCTACAGTTCAAAAAAAGAAGAAAATACATTTTACATGCACAGCCTTTCGCGATGGCTTCCAATCGGCTTACGGCTCAAGGGTTTTATCCAAAGATTTTTTACCTATTATAAAGTTAGCTTCAAAAGCAGGAATCAAGCAATTCGAATCTGGTGGTGGTGCCACATTTCAATCCGCATTTTTTTATTGCAATGAAAATGCCTTTGACGTTATGGACGCTTTCCGACAAACTGTCGGGAAAGAAGCACAACTTCAAACTTTAGCCCGCGGAGTAAGTGTCGTTGGGCTTGATTCCCAAAGTTCAGACATTATTCGTTTACATGCACAACTTTTCAAAAAGCATGGCGTATCAATGATACGCAATTTTGACGCACTTAATGATCCTGACAACCTCGCATTTAGTGGAAAATGCATTATAGAAGCCGGATTACAACATCAACTTTGCATTGCCATGATGTTTTTGCCACCTAATTGCTCTGGCGCACATACGCCAGATTTTTATGAAGAAGTATTTAAAAAGATTTTAAAAGCAAAAATCCCTTTTCATTCTCTTTGCTTCAAAGATGCTTCTGGGACGACTGTACCTTCGGTTGTGTATGAAACGATTCGACGCATCAGAAAATTAATCGGCAACAAAGTACCTCTTGAATTTCATTCTCATGAAACTGCTGGGGTTGGCACAGCTTGCTATTTAGCAGCAATAGAAGCAGGTGCGGATATTGTGGATTTATCTCTTGCCCCTGTTTCTGGTGGAACGTGTCAACCCGATATTGCAACATTTTGGCATGCATTGCGTGAAACAAGCTATAATCTTGATGTAGATGTCGATGCAATTATTCGCGTAGAAGAAGCTTTTAAAGAAGCAATGAAAGATTATTTTCTTCCTCCTGAAGCGTTACGAGTGGAACCAATGATCCCTTGGAGCCCCATGCCAGGCGGAGCATTAACATCAAACACTCAAATGTTAAGAGATAATGGTATTATGGATAAGTATGCGGAAATTATAAAGGCAATGGAAGAAGTTGTCCGCAAAGGTGGGTATGGAACTTCAGTTACCCCCGTTTCTCAATTTTATTTTCAACAAGCGTTTAACAACGTTATGGTCGGCCCATGGAAGAAAATTGCGGAAGGATATGGCAAAATGGTTTTGGGGTATTTTGGGAAAACCCCTAAAAAACCAGATGAAAAAGTTATTCAAATTGCATCTGAACAACTGGAATTGAAACCAACAAAAGAATCACCTCGATTAATTAACGATGCAAATCCAAAGAAAGGAATTAAAGCGGCAAGAGCTTTATTAAGTGCAAACAATTTACCCATAACCGACGAAAACATTTTTATTGTTGCAATATGTGCAGAAAAGGGAATTACCTTCCTTAAAGGTGAAGCCAAAGCTAATATCCGCTATAAAACGCAAGAAAACTCTAGCGAAGCGACATCAAAATCAGATTATGAAATCGTCTTAAATGGGGAAAAATTTATTGTTCATATCAAAGATGATCATGCAAGCGTCAACGGAGAAAACTTTACATTTAAATTAGAAGATACTAAAAACAATACCCCGACACAAACCATTCCCGAGGCAAAAAAAGAAGAAATAACACCATCTCCTGAAACTTCTACACACG
>CAZXTR010000042.1:0-7494 GCA_964643615.1 uncultured Lactobacillales bacterium
GTTATCTTTTAAAATTCCTTGATTTTTATTAATAGTTTCATTCAAAGTTAAAGATAAAAAATATTCTTTTGAAATGGATAACCCCTTAGGATTAAGATTGTTTTTCAAACATTGAATAAGTAAACGTCCATTTTCTCCCTGGACAGGGACAATTTGAACACTTGATGTTATATGTTGTAAATTTTCTTCGCCATTTGGTGTGTGATAAAGGGGAACAAAGCCGCACGCAGATAAAGCAAACAAGCTTAAAAATAAACCTTTTTTAAAAAATAACATTTAACACTCCTTGAGGAATAAAAATAAAACGTACCTCCCTCCCTTTTATTCTACGTTGAATTTTAGGTAAAGACAAGGCTTCTTTTTGAATTTGATAAACATCTGTGGAAGACGTGTAAAAAATATCTATAAACCGACCATTGCTCTGTACGGTAATGGGGTGTTGAGATAAATCCATAATTAATGCGTAAGATTGTTTTGAAAAAGATAAAAAGTCACAAAAAAGGTGGGGGATAAAAGGCGCAAGTAAACTTGCCACGAAACAAAGCATATTGAAAGAAATGGTTTTGTGTGATTTAAGAAAGCTTTTAAGTAAGGCCAACACTTGATAATATTTGTGCTGTTGATAAGGGAATAAAATAGTATAAAATTCTGGGTAATTTTGTAATTCTTTTGTAATTACGTCTTTGTCCCATTTTGGATTTTGAATAACAGGGTAAAACAAAGTATGTAAACGTTGTATCCAACGCCATTGTGGCAACGGTTCAGATTGTATTTTTTTGTGAATTAGTAAATTGACGCGACAAGCGTCTGCTCCATAAGATTGAATTGTTTCTGTCGGGATAATGATAGATGTTGAGTTGACCAATATCCCTAAAGGCAACAAAGAGGGGGATAAACAAGTTGTGAGCGCTTGTTGTATTCGTTGTTGAATGTCAAATAAAAGCGCATCATATACTGAAACAAAGTCGTCTTTGTTAAAAAAACACTCCTTTGCCCATAGTTGATGGCAAAATTTTTCATGCGCAATAAAATTATATCGAATACAGGTGTTCATTTTTTAATCTTTTATCAATATTTGATAACATATCATAAAAAAATGGAAAATGTGAAAAAAATTTATGTTGTAATGGGGCCGACGGCTTGTGGAAAATCAGACTTTGCTGTACAATTAGCAAAAATGGTTCAAGGAGAAGTAGTCAATTTCGATTCAATGCAAATTTATCAAGATGTTTCATTGTTGACAGCGCGTCCTACATCTGAAACGATGCAAGGGGTTCCTCATCATCTGTATGGATATGAAGATGCTTTTTCTCAAGGGCGCGTGACGGATTGGTTGAGCAGGGCCGTTCCTTTGTTGTATAAAATAGAGACGCCTATTTTAGTCGGAGGTACAGGCCTTTATATTAAAGCGTTGACCGAAGGTCTATCGAAAATCCCAGACATTCCTAATGATATACGAACGAAGGTAAGGGAGCTTTCTGTGGTTGAGCTAAAAAAACAATTACCTGATTTTCCATATCCCGACAAACAAAGGTTGCAACGTGCGTTGGAAATTTTGTGGGCGACGGGGAAAAATATTGGATATTGGCAAAAACAACCTAAAGAAAAACCTTTTTCAGGTGTTTTTGAAACGATTTTAATCTTACCAGATAGAAAAAAAACTTACTTACAATGTAATTACAGGTTTAATCAAATGGTAAAACAGGGAGCAAATGAACAAGTAATTGAATTATTGGGTAAAAACCCACAAAAAACGGGGGGCGTTTTCCAAGCAATTGGTGTTAAAGAATTAATACTTTATCAAGAAGGTAAAATTTCTTTAGACCAAGCGATTAAAATGGCTCAACAAGCGACTCGCCATTACGCTAAACGACAAATCACTTGGTTTTCTCATCAAATTCAACCTGTGTTCACTTTAAAAACAGCACAAATCAAAGATTATATAGCTATTCAAAATATATACAAAAAAAATAAGAGGTAAAATGGATTGTCAAGAGGTTATTTTAACACGTTGCTCAATTCGTTCATATCTTTCTGAACAGCCCGCGACCCCACAACAAATTAATGAAATTCTAATGATGGCAATGCATGCACCTTCAGCAATGAACAAAAGACCTTGGGCCTTTATGGTTGTAACAAACAAAAATCTATTAAAAAGAATTGAACAGGCACACCCTTACGCGGGTTTTGCTGTACAGGCAGGGACAGCTATTATTGTATGTGGCAATACAAGAGAAAGCTATGAAGATTATTGGTGCGTTGACCCCTTGCTAGCGGGGCAAAATATTCTATTATCTGCACAAGCTATTGGGCTTAGCACATGTTGGTGTGGCGTATATCCTGATGGGAAAAAAATGAAAGATATTGCTGATATTTTAAGGATTCCAAGTCCTTATCAACCGATGGCGTTGATTATCGTTGGAACCTCTAATATTTCCTCAAAAACCTCTGCCAATCGATATGAAAAGAAAAAAATCCACTTCAATAAATGGTAAAAACCTATTATTCTCTAATTAGAGAATGTGTTGTTTTTTATAAGAAAAACATCTAATTCTGCAATATCGTGTTGACCAATCTTTTGCCTTATAGTGTTCTTGTATTTAACTTCTTTATGACACAGGGTATAGGATCTGTTTTTTTAAAAATATTATAAAATCAGATAGTTTTACAACATCGTGTGCATTTGATCCAATTCTCCGAAGAGTAACGGTTTCTTGTTCAGTTTCTTTAGCGCCAACAACGGCAATAATAGGCGTCTTTTTTAAAGAATGTTCCCTGATTTTGTATCCTATCTTTTCATTACGTAAATCTAAAGCAACATGAACTCCTGCAGAACGTAAAATGTCTGCTACATGCTCAGCATAATTGTCGAATTCCGATACAACGGAAGCAACAACGACTTGTTCAGGAGAAAGCCACAACGGCAAATTTCCGGCACAATTTTCGATAAAAATACCCATAAAACGCTCAATTGATCCTAAAATGGCACGGTGTAGCATAACAGGGCGATGTTTTTCCCCTTCTTCTCCAATGTATGAAATATCGAAACGTTCAGGTAAATTCATATCCATTTGAATTGTTCCACATTGCCATTCCCGACCGATAGCGTCTTTTAATATAAATTCTAGTTTTGGCCCATAGAAGGCGCCTTCCCCTGTATTAATTTCATAATGATATCCATTTTTATCTAAAGCATTCGCCAAAGCTTTTTCTGATAAATCCCAAATTTCATCCGAACCGATACGTTTTTCTGGGCGTGTTGATAAATAAATTTTCACATCATTAAACCCAAAGTCTTTATAAGTGTCTAGTACAAATTTTAAAGTTGAAATGCATTCACTCTCCATTTGCTTTGGAGTGCAAAAAATATGGGCATCGTCTTGAGTAAATTCGCGTACGCGCATTAACCCAGCTAATCCACCAGAAGCTTCATATCGATAAACTTTACCGAATTCGGCCATACGCAAAGGTAAATCACGATATGATTTAATTCCTTGTTTATAAATTAAAATACCGCCAGGACAGCTCATCGGTTTGATGCAAAATACTTTTTTATCTTGAGTTGTCCCTGAATAATTATGCGCGCCATATTTTTCCCAATGCCCAGAAATTTCCCATAAACATCTATCCATTACAGCAGGAGAGCATATTTCAACATACCCGGCATATTCTTGGCGACGACGCATATATTCAATTAAAGTTCGATAAATACGATAACCCTTATCGTGCCAAAAAACACATCCTGGTGCGTATTCGGGTTCAAAGTGGTATAAATCCATATCTTTACCTATTTTACGATGGTCTCTTTTTTCAGCTTCTTCCATCATGGTTAAATAAGCATGTAATTCCTTTTCACTTGAAAAAGCAACACCATAAACACGTTGTAACATTTCACGTGATGAATCTCCTCGCCAATAAGCCCCCGCAATTTTGGTTAATTTAAAAGCTTTTCCGATTTTTCCAGTGCTGTTTAAATGAGGACCGCGGCATAAATCCACATAATCACCTTGCTTGTACACAGAAAAAACAGATTCATTAGATAGATCGTTAATGATTTCGATTTTGTATGGTTCCCCCTTATCGGCAAAGTATTTCAAAGCTTTTTCTCGTGTCCATTCTTCGCGCACAATAGACAAATCGGCAGAAATAATTTCGTGCATTTTGGCTTCAATTTTAGATAAATCGTCCAACGAAAAAGGCGAATTTTTTGCAAAATCGTAATAAAAACCATTCTCAACGACGGGACCAATAGTTACTTTGGCATCAGGGAATAAAGATTGTACTGCTTGAGCCATAACATGAGCCGTTGTATGACGCAAAACTTCAATACCTGTAGTCGTTTTTGATGTTACAATAGACACCGAAGCATTTGTTGTAATCGGTGTTAATAAATCAGTCAATTGACCATCTATTGTTACAGCAAAAGCGGCTACTGCTAAGTCTTTAGAAATGCGTTTAGCAATGTCTAATCCATTGACTTCTCCTTCAAATTCCAAAACAGAATCATCGGGCAGTTTTATCTTAATCATTGTTTTTCTCTTTCATTTTAAACATTAAAACAAGAAGAAACCATACAACAATTTGACTGGAGCGTCAATAATAATTAAAAATTTAGAAATAAATTCTTTTCGATGTATAACCTTTTGGGATGGCTTTTTATTTCTTCGGCTAGAAAATTCACTATAGCTGCGAATTTTATTTTGCGTTGATGATATGGTATTTTGTTGTTGCTTTGAGCTTACAACTCCCTGATATTAGACGTTTGTTTTTGAAGTGTTTTTTTCTTAGCATTAACAACCTTTTTTGTTGGTGTTGAAATTTTCCAAGTATTTGTATACTTTTTATTATTCATATCTTTTTGTGCTTGTGTTAATAAAGCTAAAACAAAGGCATTCCTTTTTGTCATTCCTCGACGCTTGCTTTGTGCTTTCATTCCTGTTTCACCTTCAAATTCACCTTCTTGTAACGCTTTCATAAATTTCGGGAAACTGCTTATGTTTCCACATTGGAAACAAATATCTAAAGGCACTAGTTTTAGCTCTAGGGATAAGTTATCAAAATTAATACCATTTGCTGTAAATGTTTTTTTTACTTTACTGCGAGCATCATTCATATCTAAAAAGCATAAAGTTTGAATACTTTCTTCAGTCGCCACAAATGTAAATTTTTTTGCATAAAACGAAGCACGATAGTTAAACGGATTTGATTCTTTTTTTACCTTTCCCTCTTTGACTTTTTTAGCATGATCTTTTTTTATATTATCTTTTTCTGTTACAATGTCGTTGTAGTATTTTACAGTTTCCTCTGTCGTTAAAGCTTTTTGGGTTTCAGTGTTAATAAAGGAAATGTTTGTAAAAGCTTGCAAATTGGGGACTAGGTGCCCATATCCGATAGTGATATTACCATTAATATCAAAATAAGGATGTTGCGTGCATCCTTCCTGTTCTTTCACATTCAAAAACATTTTTTGAAGCAATGGGTCTTTCTTTAAATCCGCAGAAGAATCCTCTGCTTCGCTTACGGACGGAATGGAAAGCATAACAGTTGGTAAAAGAAACGAACTTTTTTTTAAAAACTTTCTTAATGACATAGAAGATCCTTTGTTTTTTCATTAACACATACACACAAAATAGCATAAAAAATATAAAAGTTGAATAAATTTTTTTATTAACGCCTTAACCTAAAAATACAATTAACGAAATTGGTTTGTTAGTGTCTTTTGCTCTAAAGCGTTCGTGTTAGCGGTTTCTTTTTTCGATGGAGCATTTTTCGAAATTGAATCAGTTGACGTTTGCTTTAATATTGGTTGTCCAGGCGTGTGCAACACTTGAACCAAAAGAATAGTTTTTTGTTGACAGAAACAACGGGGGTATGCAACGTTAACACACTATCACAAATATCAATAGAACACTTATCCCCTATATTAAAATAGCGCAAGGTGTTCAAATTTGCTCATTTATTAAAATCACGATTAGCAGTTGCCCGATAGATAGTAATTTTTCTGCAGATTTTTGTTCGGCCTCGAATGAAAAATAATCGCCTTGTAAGTCAATATGTTCAGGAGACACTTTAGCAAAGTATCGGTTAAATAAAACATACACACATTTGAGTCGCGTGACGATATCTCTCAAAGAGGGTCTTGTTTTTTTTGAATAAGACGCTGTTTTTTTGACAACAGAATAGTTTGAGCCGTCCGAAGATGGCAAAGGCACCGTTTTTTCGGTATGTATTGTTAATCCAGATGCTGTTGTTTTAATATTTTTATTTAGTGTTTTAAAATTACAATCTTACGCTATATGTAGCTTTTGTTTTGCGGCGATAGAACGCGATGCAACATCTCGAACAATCTGTTTTTTATACGCGCTTTTTATCTTTATCATCTGAATAACACCCCCTAAAAGACATAAAGAGCGGTTATAAAAAACTCCCATTTTGACCATTTGAGCACTATAGGATTTAATATACTGCTTTCTTGTGGATTCATTATTTCACCTCGTCATCATCAATAATGGAATAATTATAAATATTTTTACAAAAAATAAATCTTAAATGGAAGCGGGTTCAGGCATGCTTTTATTTTGACTAATTTTTTTAAGAAAATAAGATTCATCTTCGCTAGATATGGCAATATGATATTCATCAAAAAGCATCATTAAGCGTTCCAACAACCGTCGTTGAAAGTGGTCTTTATAGCCATCTTCAGATTCTTCCAGCATTTGTTGAAAGGTATGAACAGCTAAAGAAATCGGCGCAAAAAGCTCTTTTGGCATTTTAGATTCTCTGTATATTCGTTCCAGTCCCAAAAGACCTGAATCATAAATCAATATCCGGGCATTACGCACAGGGATTCCCGCTTTGACTGCCATAGCATATTCAAAAAATTTCATATCACCTAAACATGCTGCACGTAACAAAAATTGGGGGAACAATTTATTTTCTTTGTGCAAGTGTAAAACAAAGTTTTTGATTTCGTAATCGGTAGATGTTTCAGAAAGGCTTAAAATAGCTTTTTCTCTAACGTGCGATACTAACACCGTCACTAAAGGTTGAGGTAAATTTTTTTGTGTTAAAAGCGTTTTTTTCAATTCATCAGAAGCTTTAGTAATTAACTTTTCAATAATACTAAGGGGCACTTGAGGCCGCACCAATAAAGGAATTTGCACTGATGTGGATTGTTTAAACTTTTCAAACATTGTTTCGTATGTTTTTTCGGAAATTTGCGCTCCATAGTTGCTGGCTAACAAAGCCACAGGTTTTTCACCTCCTTCGTTTACCAAAGAAGCGCAAACAATTGGAGAAACAGTCTTCCTTTGAGCTACGGCACACTGTTTAGCTTCATCTTTTGTCTGTAAAATTTTAATTAAATCGCTATCAGAAATAGCGTCCAAATATTTCAAAAAAGGCACAGCAACTTTGGATACGTCATAAATAATTTTTTGCACAATGTCTTGAGGTAAAAAGGAGCATTCTTTTAAACTTTGTGATAAATCTTCA
>CAZXTR010000043.1:0-6050 GCA_964643615.1 uncultured Lactobacillales bacterium
CCTCCAACCGCTTGTGCTGCTATTTTAACAAGTTCCACGGCGTTTATCTTTGGCGTTAAGTCATTTGTGATGCCAATAACAATGGATACTTTATCTTCGTTTGTTGATACCAACATAATAATGCCTGTATGGACGGACTGCTTTAATTGGTCAACCATTCCTTTTAATTCTTTGGCCGGCACCTCGTTTAACTCCTTGGCAATAAAAATCAATGGCAATCCCTGGTAAATGATGTCTTCATGCTTATCGTTTTCTGAATAGGGAACCGTTGCTTTTTGGCGCATTTGGACAATTTGTTTTTCTAACTTTTTTTTATCATCCATTAACAAAACAATACGTTCAGTCAATTTGTCCGGCGTCGTTTTCAATAAAGAGGATAGACGAAATAAAGTTTCTTCTTGGTTCGCTATGTACTGATAAGCCGTGATTCCAGCAATTGCTTCAATACGCCGAACTCCTGAAGATACTGCTGTTTCACAAAGGATTTTGAATAGTCCAATATCTCCCGTCCGTTGAACGTGTGTTCCTCCACAAAGTTCTATAGACAGAGGACAATCTGATTGTCCAAAAGAAACGACACGGACTGTTTCTCCATATTTTTCTCCGAAAAGAGCCATCGCTCCTTGTTTGATAGCTTCATCAGGGCTCATCAATCGCGTTATCGCTGGAACGTTTTGCAAAATCATTTTGTTAACGAATTCCTCGGTTTGTTGAATTTCTATCGCTGTCATTGCACGAGGATTACTGAAATCAAAACGCAACTTATCATCTGCAACATAAGAACCCTTTTGTTGAACATTCTTTCCTAAAACTTTTTGTAACGAAGCTTGTAATAAATGTGTTGCTGAATGGTGTCCTTGAATGTTGAAACGTTTTTGCATATCTACTTGCATCGCAACAGAGGTGTTCGTATTAAAAGAGCCTTTGGTTACTTTTCCAAAATGGGCAAAAAATCGACCTAACTTTTTTTGTGTGTCTGTAACCGTAAAAACGGCGCCTTGTGATGAAATTGTTCCACTGTCCCCAATTTGCCCACCCATTTCTGCATAAAATGGCGTTTGATTAGTTAAAATGTAGCCCTTGTCATCTTTTCCCAATGATGTCACTATCTTTCCGTCTTTGACTAAAGCAATAATTTCGGCTTGTGCTTTATTTTCTGTATAGCCCAAAAATTCCGATGTGGGGATTTTGTCGGATAGATTAAACCATACCGATTCTGTTGCTGTTTCTCCAGACCCAGCCCATGTTTTTCGCGCTTCTTGTTTGCTTTTGTCCATTGCTTGATTAAAGGCGTTAACGTTTACTTGAATGCCTTTGGAACGTAAAACATCTTGTGTTAAATCCAAAGGAAAGCCATAGGTATCATATAATCTAAAAGCTGTTTCTCCAGAAAATGTTTTACTTGAGGGCATATTTTGAACCTCTAAATCCAACAACTTTAATCCTTTGTCTAATGTTTGTTTGAATTTGTTTTCTTCCAACTTTAGCGTTTCTTCAATTAACCCTTGTGCTTGTTTCAATTCGGGATAAACATCTCCCATGTGTTGTTTTAAACATTCGACTAATCGATACATTAACGAGTCTTTATATCCAATTAAATGTATGTGCCTCATGGCTCGGCGCATAATACGTCGAAGCACATATCCGCGCCCTTCGTTCGAAGGTAAAATACCGTCCGCAATCAAAAAAGCACTAGAGCGTAAATGGTCAGCAATTACACGCAACGAAATTTTATGAGGGCCATTCGGATTTGTGTTTGTTAAGTCGGCGGCTTTTTCAATAAGAGCGCGGAAAATATCAATATTGAAATTGTCATTTGTGCCATGTAAAACAGCACTAATACGTTCTAACCCAGAACCCGTATCAATACATGGTTTGGGAATGTTGATGCGTGTTCCATTTGGCAAATCTTCGAATTGGTCGAAAACGAGATTCCAAATTTCAATGAATCTGTCGCCATCTTCATTGGGGGTTCCAGGAAGACCACCAAAAATTTTATCACCGTGGTCATAGAAAATTTCAGAACAGGGTCCACAAGGCCCTGTATCTCCCATTTGCCAAAAATTATCTTTTGTCGCTATTTTGATAATTTTATCCTCCGAAAACCCCGTTATTTTTTTCCAAATTTGAAGAGCTTCTTCGTCTTTGTGAAAAACAGTAATGTAAAGTTTTTTCTTTGGGATCCCATACCCTTTTGTCAATAACTCCCAAGCAAAGTGAATAGCTTCATCTTTGAAGTAATCGCCAAACGAAAAATTGCCCAACATTTCAAAAAAAGTATGATGGCGAACGGTATAGCCAACATTATCTAAATCGTTATGTTTCCCGCCCGCACGTACAGACTTTTGAAATGTTGTTGCTCTTGTATAGGGTGGTTTTTCAGCCCCTGTGAAATAATTTTTAAATTGTACCATGCCCGAATTTGCAAACATAAGTGTCGGGTCGTTATTAGGAATAAGAGATGCACTAGGAACGTGAATATGTCCTTGTTTCACAAAATAATCGATAAAGGTTTTGCGAGCATCGTTTGTGATTGTCATTTTTAAATCCTTTGTTTTGTTTCTTGTATTATACATAAAAAAAGCCCGATGACAATATCGAGCTTTTATTTTTTTCGTCTCGGCGGATTATTCGGTAACGGAAGTTTCTTCCATGGGCACCGGGGCATGATCATCTAAAATCATTTTTTTCGATAATTCCGCAGCATCTTCCCGAATTGTTTTTTCGATTTCTTTCATTAATTCAGGATGTTCTTTCAAATATTGCCGAGCACTTTCGCGACCTTGAGCAAGCCTTGTACCTTTGTAAGTATACCAAGAACCCGATTTTTCGATGATGTTTGCCTTTACCCCAAAATCTAAAAGTTCGCCCGTTTTGGAAATTCCTTCGCCGTAAATAATGTCAAAGTCAACAGTTTTGAACGGAGGAGCAACTTTGTTTTTAACAACTTTTACACGAGTTTGATTGCCAATAGTATCTTCTCTGTCCTTGATAGCGCCGATTCGACGAATGTCAAGGCGTACAGACGCGTAAAATTTTAATGCATTGCCTCCAGTTGTTGTTTCTGGATTGCCAAACATGATACCTATTTTCATTCGAATTTGGTTGATAAAAATAATTAATGTATTGGAACGTGCGACAGAGGAAGTTAATTTTCTTAATGCTTGGCTCATTAATCGTGCTTGAAGCCCCATATGTTGATCCCCCATTTCTCCTTCAATTTCGGCTTTTGGGACAAGTGCGGCAACGGAGTCAATCACTAAAACGTCAATAGCCCCCGAACGTACGAGAGTATCTGCGATTTCTAATGCTTGTTCCCCTGTATCTGGTTGAGAAATCAATAATTCATTGATGTTGACCCCTAATTTGGATGCATATGAAGGATCCATTGCATGTTCTGCGTCAATATAAGCACAAGAACCTCCATTTTTTTGAGATTCCGCAACAACATGTAATGCAAGAGTCGTTTTCCCAGAGCTTTCTGGTCCATAAATTTCAACAATTCGTCCCTTTGGCAATCCTCCTATTCCAAGAGCCAAATCTAATCCAAGAGAACCAGTAGAAATAGACGGAATCTCGACGGCGTTGTCGCATTGTCCCAATCGCATAATTGAACCTTTCCCAAAAGTCCTTTCGATTTGAGAAAGGGCAACGCCTAAGGCTTTTTCTTTATCCATCATTTTTTATGTTTTCCTTTTCAATAACGTTATAAATATAAACTTTTCTTGTTCATTTTTTAATGTACCCCGTTTGTTCTTTTGTTGCAAGCAAAATTTTTATTTTTTATTAAGATGTTTGTTTTATCTTTACCATAAAAGGAGTGCATCATAAAAAATGAATGTAAAATATTTTTTTTGGCGATACAAATATTCGTTATTAGTGATTTTGTTATCTTTAATTATTTTTTTAGATGAATCAAAGTTGAAACAATCCGTTTACCATGTTGGTATGATGATTCTTTCTTTAACCTTGTTTTGGGTTGGTGCTATTTTGTTTTTAGGCTTGACGCGAGTCTATGGTTTCCTGTATCCACTAAGCATTCGAAGTTTTTTATTTAAACTAAACCTACTTTTGTTTGAAAAAAATCAAAATTTACAAGGTGTTTTATTAGAAAAAAAATACTTGATTGAAAGGGCTAAAATTCGGATTGAATCGATTCAAAAATGGAAAAATTTCCATTCAAATCAAACGTTATTACAGTTATTGTGTTCATCTTCCGAAATGTTTAAAAAAGCTTTTCGCTCTTTACTTTATCGAGAAGAAGGTTTGCCGATTTCTGAATGGCAAGGATTAACGAGCCAAGAAGGGAAGGGGACAATGGCTTTGTTCACACTGCCTGTTAAAAGAGATATTTCGCCAGATATTGAATCAAAAAAAATTAAGGACCTGAAAAAATGAAAAAAAAATATTTTTTGTTCATATTCCTTCTTTATGGTGTGGCTTGTTTTTTTGTAAATCTTCAAGCTAAAGAAAAAATTTTCTATATTGAGGAGGAAGGAACTTCAATTTTAACACATACGAGAAAAAATAAAAAAGTTTGTGGTTCGTCTTTTAAGCCTTTGCGTGTGTCTGGGTTCGTTAATTATCCTCCATTTGGTTGGGTAGAACAAAAACAAAGTTTAAAAAAACAAAAAGTACTTGTTTCTTATAACCAAGGCGTTGGATTTGTTCTTTTCGAGAAAATTGCGAAGGATTTGGGAGTGACCGTTGCTAATTATACTTTTCAATCTTATAAAAAAGCACAAGAGGCGATCCAGTTGGGACAAACGGATCTTTTGTTAGGAACTTATTATGATAAAAGTCAATATTCTCCTTTAGATATGGTTTATCCTGCGTATTTAAAAAATCCTTTTATTATTGTTTCTATGAAAGGCCGATTCCCGCCAATTACACATTTTTCAGAATTAGCGGCAAAAAAAGGAGTGATGCGAAAAGAAGAATATATTTTACCCCTTATTCAAGAGCTTTTGCCTAATGATGTTCATGTTGTCGAAGTATCTGGAGCTAGAAATGCATTTAAAAAATTAATGAGCAATGAAGCTGATTTTATGTTGACCAGCCAATATGCTTTTGAGGCTGAGGTTCGGCGTTTTAAAATTAGAGAACAATTTGATGTTTCAGATACGATTTTTTATAAACCAACTTTGTTTTTTGCTTTTTCTCAAATAGGAGACTGTGCTCCTTTGCATAAAAAGGTGATTGAAAATAAATTGAAAAAGCTTGTTGAAGATGATAATTTTATCACCGTTTTAATTTTATCTCAAATTGAATTATGGGAAAATAAATTTAAAGATGATCCTCCTTTGTCTTTGGATGAAACTCCTACATTTAGTCCGATTTTAGAAGAAAATAAAGATGAAGGTGAAGAAGAATCTGCTATACAAGACAAGGATTTCCTTTCGAACGAAAAAAATAATTAGTGCATAGTTACTTATTTTATTTTTTGGTTTTTTGAGCGGAGTGGTTCTTTAATTTCGTGAATTTGTGAAGATACTTTTTCTATAACCTTTTTAAAATTTGCTAAAGAAGAATTTTTTAAAGTCCTTTTGGGAATGGTATAGGTTTGTAAAGGATTAACTTGCACTCCATTTTTAATAACTTCATAGTGTAAATGTGTTCCTGTCGATCTTCCCGTTGAACCAACGTATCCGATAATGTCTCCACGTTTGATATAAGATCCAACTTTAAGTTCTTTATGGAAAGCACTCAGATGACCATAGGCTGTTGAAAAAGAGTTGGTGTGTTGTATGCGAATGTATTTGCCATAAGCTCCGTTTCGTCCCATTTTGACGATTAAACCATCTGCACCAGCGGGGATAGGCGTCCCTTTTGGTGCGGGAAAATCTACCCCAGAATGGTGTTTTTGATATTTTAAAATAGGATGCCGTCGTGTCCCAAAATAAGATGAAATGCGTCCACTTCCTAAAGGTCTTTTCATAATGATTTTTGGGGCACTTTCACCATTCTCGTTATAAAATCCAGGGTTTCCGGAAGCGTCAATAAAATAATAACGATTGTATGTTTTCTTATTGCTTGTTAAAGAAACATAA
>CAZXTR010000044.1:0-5986 GCA_964643615.1 uncultured Lactobacillales bacterium
TGGTCAAAGTTAAAATTATAATGCTCAAAATTAGATAGGGCTATAAAAACAACTTTACCTTTTTTATTTTCTAAATGTCTTTCTATCTGGTCTTGATAAAACCAGTCGTAATTTTTAGTTTCTAAAACAATTTCAAACTCAGATTGCTTGATAGATCCATCGGGAATAGAGTTTCCTTCTTTAGACTGTTGAATAAATTCTATTTCTGTGTTTAGCTCAATATTTTCACCATTAATATCTTCAAATTTATTCAAAAATTCTCCTAATAATTTAGGTGATTCACTATATAATAATTTTAACATCAATAATGTGTAATTTGTTACACGGTTTTCTTTTTGGGAATAACCATTAAATAAACTAATTTCTTTACTCATGTTTTTATCCTTATAAATAATTAATTAAGTTGTAATTAAATAGCCCATCTTTTTCTAAAAATAGTTTATTAAGCATAAAATTTAAGTCAACAAGAATATATTTTATGAGTGTGACATGGCAAAATATGGCATTGTATAGAAATGCGTAAAATTACTTAATTTAGCCTAAAAAACAAGCTTACCTATGTCACAGTGAAAATAAATGGCGCAGTTTTGCAGGGAAAATATGCAAAAATAGCTACACTTGTGTGTAGCTATTTTATTGGTGGGTGTAAGAGGACTCGAACCTCTGACCTTTACGATGTCAACGTAACGCTCTAACCACCTGAGCTACACACCCATTACCAAGAATGACAACACTTATAATTAAATTGCAAAAATAAATCAAGTCTTTTTTTATTTTCCTTCTTGGACTAAATTCCCAAATTCGGTGAACTGTCCATCATAGAACAAATGAATAGTTCCCGTAGGTCCGTGTCGTTGTTTTGAAACAATAGCCTCGGCACGCTTTGCTAAATCAATTTTTTTCTGTTCCCATTCCAAAATGCGTTTGCTGAAAGCGTCTTGAGCTTCTTTTGGCTTTTGTACAGGCATTTCATTTTCTAAATAATAAGATTCACGATAAACGAACATCACAATGTCAGCGTCTTGTTCAATAGACCCAGATTCACGCAAATCCGACAATTGAGGTCTTTTGTTCTCTCGTTGTTCAACTAAACGACTTAATTGGGATAAAACAATAACAGGCACGTCTAACTCTTTAGCCATAATTTTTAAGGCGCGTGTAATTTCAGACAATTCTTGGACGCGATTTTCCGACCGCCCACCAGAGGAAATTAATTGCAAATAATCAATGACAATCATGCCAAGCCCTTTGCTTTTATCCCTTTTTAAACGGCGTGCACGATTTTTTATCATGTTTACAGTCATTGCAGGGGTATCATCAATGTACAAAGGCAATGTGTCCAACATGCCAATGGCCCCCGCGATTTCGTCAAACTGTTCACTTGTTAATTTCCCTGTGCGCATAGCTTGACTTCCGATATGCGTGTAAAAAGATAAAATACGTCCTGCTAATTGTTCGGCAGACATTTCCAGAGAAAAGAATGCGACGCCCATTTTAGCATCATTTTTTTTGTTTTCTTGTTGCATCTTGCGTGCAACATTAAAAGCCATACAAGTCGCTAAAGACGTTTTCCCCATTGCAGGGCGACCTGCAAGTATAATTAAATCAGAACGGTGTACCCCGCCCATTAATTTATCCATATCTACAAGCCCCGAGGAAAGACCAGAAATGCCGGTTGGATTGCGCATAGCTTCTTCTGCGGATTCAATGGCTTGTTTTAACCCAACAGAAAATGGAGTCAGTCCCCCCTCTAAATGGCCTTCATCGCCTAATTGATATAATCTTTTTTCAGCGGTTTCAATTTGTTGTTCGCTATCATTATCCAAATTAATTTCAAAAGCGTCATTAACAATTTCAGATCCAATGCCAATCAATTGTCGACGCATGTAACGATCAAAAATTTGTTTACCATAATCCGTTGCATTAATAATAGTCGTTGAGGCGTTTGCTAGCTTGAATAAATAATCTTGTCCCCCAACATCATCCAATGTGCCGTCATTGGTTAAATATTCTTTGACAGTGATAGGATCAACAATTCGCCCGCGTTCAAGAAGCGTTTGAAATGCGGTGAAGATTTTGGCATGAACTGGACTTGCAAAATGTTCTGGACGTAAGAATTCAATTACTTTTTCCATAGCATGGTTGTTAGTCAAAATAGCACCGATAAGTGCTTGTTCAGCATCTAAACTTTGAGGCGGTATTCGCAATGGTTCTATACTAGACATAGCATTTCCTTTTATTTAGCTAAGCTATAATCGAAAATGAAAAAAAAGTACAGAAAAATTTATTCAAGGTTCAAACTATACTTCTGTACTGATTGATAAAGAATGGCGAACTCCCCCTTTTAAGGGAATGATTGAAAAAAGAGAGTCTTATGCTTAAAGATAATAAAAAAGAAATCCTCTCGTGGTTGTTTGTGGATGGATAGAATGAGTGCAAGTAAAGAAAGCTTTAAAGCGTATTTCATCATTTGATGGAATTCGCAAGGCCTTTATTCTCAGATTGTTTATGAAAATAGCACACTGTTTTTAATGCAAAAATTACAATTATAACCAAAATTAAAGAAGGGGCGTCAAACCATCATTAAAGCAGACTAACAGAAGTTTGTATAAAAATAGAATGTATTTACGAAAAAATTAAATTATGAGCGTAATCATTTAAACATTAAAGGCGACAATAATCATCGTCTTTATTTATTTTCACAACAAAAGCATTGAAATTTGTGGGTAAAAATGATATAATCTTCTCCAATTTTAAGGATGGGAAAATGTTGATATTATCTTTTGATACCTCGGCGAATTTTGTTTCTGTTGCAATCTCAGATGAAAATAAAGTATATGCCCAAATTCAACAAGAAATGGAAAGAGGACACGCCGAAGAATTAATGCCTGTTATTGATGAAACTTTTAAAAAAACATGTTTATCTCTTGAAAATATTAATGCTATCGCTGTTACAATCGGCCCGGGATCTTTTACAGGTATTCGTGTTGGATTGGCATCTGCGCGTGCTTTTGGGATGGCTTTAAAGATCCCAGTTTATGGAATAACTTGCTTTGAAGCAAACAGTTGCTTTGCAAATGGGGCTGTGACCGTTGTTTTGGATACAAAACGTGAAGATTATTATACTCAACAATTTGATGAGGCTCATCAACCATTGTCTCAACCAAAAATACAAACGGCGGAGGATTTAAAAGCAAATCTTCCATTTGTTGCAATAGGTTCTGGAGCATTACGACTGTCACAAGAAATTGGATGCACAACTATGGATATGCCTTGTTCAACGGCGGTCGCGGTCGCAAAAGTGGCTTTTCAAAGAATAAATGCTCCGTCTTTGCCAAAACCCCTTTACTTAAGGGATGCTGATGTTACAGTATAAGCAAATAGATGCTTTTTGTACTCAATTGCTTGAAACGATACATGCTCAGTGTTTTGAAAAAAGTTGGACGGAAAAGGACTTTAAAACGCTTCTTTGTCTTCCAACTACACAAGGTGTGATGTGTCCTTTTGGTTTTATTTTGTGCTCCGTTGTGAAAGAACGCGCCGAAATTTTGACTTTGTGTGTTGTTCCGAAAATGCGACGGCAAAAAATTGCTATGGAATTACTGTGTCGTATGGAATTGATTCTAAAAGCACAAAATGTATGTGATTTTTCCTTAGAAGTCGCACAAACAAATGAGGGAGCAATTTCTTTGTATACTCAATTTGGTTTTAAAAAGATATGCAACCGCCCTAAATACTATCATACACACAAAGGCGCAATTGATGCGTTTATTTTTAAAAAGAACTTGATTTAAACTAATTTATACTGTATCAGAAAACAAAAAAGATGTACTTTATTTAAAAAAGGATACAACATGATTATGGCATTACGTAAGTTTAGCGAAAGTTGGCCCGCCAAGATTTTGCTGGGGCTTTTAGCTGTTAGTATGATGTCTGTTTTTGGACTGGGCGGAGTGACAAGCTTGTGGGGCAAGGAGGATGTTGCTATTACAGTTGGGTCGAACAAAATGCGTGTCCAAGATTTACAAAAGGCCTTTCATCAAGAATTAAAAAGGGTGTCTGTGATGATGCCTGGGCATTACTTGTCTCCATCAAAGGCTTTAGAAATTGGTCTTTTGGATAATGTTATACAACAAGAAATTGACAGGCATTTAAAAACAGCTATGTCTTTGGATTTAGAAACAATTGCTTCGGACGAAGCTGTGCGGAACTATATTGTAAATAATCCCAACTTTCAAACAATGATGGGACAATTTGACAGGCCTTTGTTTGATGCTTATTTGCGTCAATTGGGCGTAAATGAAGCTGGTTTTTCAAATCAGTTGCGTCAAGAGTTAGCCCAGAAACATGTGTTTGATTCTATTCGGTCGATAACGGCTGTGCCCGAAGTGTTGTTGGAAAAGTTTTATGCCTTCGAAAATGAAAAACGTAATTTTTCGATTTTATTCATTCCTCCTGAAAAAGTACCTGTTTTGGGAAAACCAAGTGAGCAAGATTTGAAAGACTACTATGACGCGATGCAAGATGATTTGTATACTCCTGAATATCGCACGCTTTCTGTCGTGGAAATAACCCCAAAGACGGTTGCGGATACGGTTGTTGTTTCTGATGAGGAAATACAAAATATATTCGAAGAAACAAAGGAAAGTTTGAATATTCCTGAAAAACGGCTGATACACCAAATATTGATTACAGATGAAGCTTCTGCTAAAAAAATAAGGTCGGAATTGACATTGTTGAATTTTGACGAAAAAGCAAAAGTTTTGGGCTTGTCAAAGGATGACATTGATCTAGGTTGGATTACAAAAGATAGTGTTTTAGAAGAATTATCAATGCCTGCATTCGAGTCGCAGAAGGGGGCAATTACGAGCCCTATTCAAACATCTTTTGGTTGGCATATTTTGTTGATTAAAGATATAAAATCTGGAAAAGAAGTGCAATTGAGGGATGTAAAACAAGATATTATCCAAAAAGCAAAAGCCGAAAAAACATATGACCTTATGTACTCAAAAAGCAAAGAATTCGATAATAAGATCGGGATGGGTAATAAGTTAGAAGATGTTGCCAAAGAATTGGGGTTGTCTGTAAAAAGTAAGATCGTGACGAATTTGGAAGGCGTAAACAAGAAAGGCGAAAAAGCTTCTTTGGAAAATGGAGCTGCTTTGCAAGAAGCATTTTCTTTACCTAAGGGCGAAGTAAGTGCTTTAATAGAAGATGGAGATGGGTTTTTGGCTGTTCGTGTTGATGAAATCGAAGAAAACGCTTTAATGCCGTTCGATTCGGTAAAAGATACTTTAACTATAGAATGGAAAAAAGACAAGCAAAAGCAACAATTAAATGGCTATGCAGAATCTTTGTTTGTTCGCAGTAAAGAAGGGCAAACTTTGCAATCGATTGCTTTGTTCGCCGGAGTGGAACTAAAACATGTAAAGGATATGACTCGGAAAGATATGAAGGATTTGCAGGCTTCTGTCGTTTCTAGCTTGTTTAAAATTAAAAAAGGGCAACCAACACTTTTGGAAACGCATGATGGTTGGATGATCGTGGAGATGAATAAAGTTCAAGAATCTAAAGAATTGTCCGATGAAAAAGAAAAGAAGTTAGAACATCAAAACCTAGCTGAATTGAGTGCAAATTTATTAATAGGTGAAAACCAATTGTATTATGCAAAAATTGAAAAAGTTGAAATAAATCAACAGGTAATTAAAAAAGTGTTTTCTATGTACGCAAAATCGGAAAACAATGAATAAAAAAGTAAGTAAAAAATAATTAATATTTTGTTAATTATTTTCTTGACAAGGAGAATAGAATCGGTTATTCTGATTCACACGTAAGGCAAGGGATTTTTCTCGTCAGATTAAAAATGATCCATCAAAAAAAATAAAAGAAAAAGCTTGACATGTATTTTTTTCAAGCTTACAATCCCGCCTCGTTGTCCCTTTTTTAGGGAAGTTGTTAAAGGAAGTGAATAGGGAATAAGAATAGA
>CAZXTR010000045.1:0-3730 GCA_964643615.1 uncultured Lactobacillales bacterium
CACTGATTAACAAAGCGTCGAACCGATATTGATAATCTTGGAAATTTGGATTTTGAGCAATAAAAATTTCTGCGGCTCTGAAAATTCTTTGTTGAGCTTTAGGGGTAATCGCATAAGCGCATTGATTTGAAGAATGTCTTTTTTTCACTTCAACAAAAATTAAAGTTTTATTTTTCTTCATGATAAGATCAATTTCATTAGCGCCGATACCTCGTTGACATCGTTTGTTTTGTGCAATAAGTCGATAGCCCTTTTTTTCTAAAAAGTGGCAAGCTATTTTTTCGGCATTTCGCCCAGAGGTATAAGCAAGCCAACCATACCAAGACTTATTTTTCATTTTTGACGGACAAAGCTTTTTTATAAACATCTTTTTTGTGTATTCCTGTTTGAAGGGCAACGACAGTTACAGCTTCTTTTAATGTTGACGTTGCCAATTTTTGTCGCAACAATGCATCTATGTCAAATTCTTGATGTAGAGCAGGTGGGCGGTCTATTACAATAACGATTTCCCCCTTTGGTTCTTGAGGAAAAGCCAAACACAGCTCGGATAATAATCCCCGTTTTGATTCTTCAAATTTTTTTGTTAATTCGCGAATGACAGCGGCATTTCTATCTCCAAGGCATTCTAACATATCTTGTAAAGCATCTTGCAGGCGGTGTGGAGATTCGTAAAAAATCAAAGTCGCGGGGATAGAAGCAATTTTTAAAAGTTCTTTTTTGCGCGCTGTTTTTTTGGGGGACAAAAATCCCATAAAGAAAAATCTGTCACAGGGTAAGCCCGATAATTGCAAAGCTGGTAAAAGGGCGTTGGCCCCAGGGATTGGGAAAACGGAAAAGTGATTATCCAAACAATCTTTGACTAATCGATAGCCAGGATCCGATAACAGAGGGGTTCCTGCATCTGAAACCAACGCTACTGATTTTTCATCGGCAAGATAATTTAAAATAAGAGGGCGCATTTTATCGGCATTATATTCATGATAAGCTACCATTTTGGCATGTGTAGAAATACCTAACAAAGATAAAAGTTTTTGCGTTGTCCTAGTGTCTTCACAAGCAATTACGGATGCTTGTTCTAATATTTGTTGCCCTCTTGAAGTCATATCCCCTAAATTTCCGATAGGGGTTGAAACCAAATAAAGTCCTTTTTCCATAAAAGATTCCTTTTTGTTTGCAAAAATCACTAAAAGTAAGTATAACAAAAAAATAGATAAAAAATAGTATTTCATAAAAAAAGGTTATAAAAAGTGAATTATATTCGAAAACTAATTCTCCTTATGGGAATGCTGACTTTGTCGTCTTGTGCAGAGCTTAGAATTTATGAACAACCTATTTTGTCCTCTATCCCTGCATCTATTGTCCCATATCAAGAAAACAAACAAACATATGATGATTTAATGTCAAATGCTGAGAAAAATGTAAAAGTGACGATGCTTTTGCCCTTGACAGGCGATCGTGCGTGTGTGGGAGAAGATTTAAGAAATGCTGGCATGATGGCGCAATTCGATATTGCGAACGACAATTTTATTTTAAGATTTGAAGATACGAAAGGGACACCAGAAGGCGCGGCCGAAGCTTTGGAACGTGCTATGGATACGGGAGTGGATTTAGTGTTGGGCCCTGTTTACGCAGAAGAAGTAGACGCTATTCGTAAAAAGGCACGTAGGAATAACGTTTTGGTTGTTTCGTTTACTTCGGATATTGAATCGGTGGACGATGGTGTTTACACGATGGCGTTGTCTATCCCGAATCAAATATCTAGGGCAGTGCGTTATGCATGTGAAAAAGGTAAAAAAAGCCTTGTTATTTTAGCTCCTGATGACAGAGCAGGCGACTTCGCGATAGATTCTGCAGAAGCAACAGCTAAACAATGTGGTATGCGCATTTCTGCTATTTCTGTTTACAACCCGACGTTCATCAATTTTGAACCCTATGTTTTAAAGGTGTTACCAGATTCTTTTGTGGATAAAAAAATATTAGTCAAACAAAATAAAAAAGAAAAAAATAAAAAAGAGCTGCCGATTGCTGATCAAATTGACTTTGATGTTTTGTTAATTGCGGATAAAGAAAATCGGTTAAAATCCATTGCTTCTTTGTTCGCTTTGTACGACGTTACCCCAAGGGAAGTGTTGTTTTTAGGAATGTCGACATGGCAAGACGCCTCTTTGACGTTAGAGGGGGCTTTAACTGGAGCCAAATTTGCTTCATTGCCTACATTTGGGGCAGAAGATTTTAAATCTCGTTATGAAGCTTTGCACAAAAGAAAGCCAATTGGTTTGGCATCATTGTCTTATGATGCAGTGGCTTTGACATCTGTTTTGTCTCAACATGGAGGGATTAACAAAGAAACGTTAACAACCCCATCTGGATTTTTAGGCATAGATGGTCCATTCCGCTTGTTAGCAAATGGAGAATCAGAACGGTTGCTCGGTATTTCTGAAATTGTAGGCAGAAATCAGTTTCGAGTTGTTCAAAAACCTTCAGCGAATTTCAAACAAGAAAAGTTGCGTAAAGAAAATTTGGAAAATATTCGTTTAAAAAATGAAATAGAAAAGGGAACCAGCAAAACACCATTATTCATTTCAAGTGATGAAGTGAACGCTGATATTGAAAATAACAATCAACAAACGGCCAAAGAAACGTCCGAAGTAGTGACAGAAGCAGATATGTTCGATTTTTAAATCAACAAAAGAATTAATTGGTTGAGCATAACAAATCCTTTTTGCGTTGGGCAAATCTGCCCATTTTTATAGGTTATCCATTGATAATTAAGTGCTTTTTGAATGGCGCTTTTGTGAATTCCAATATCTGTAATACCTTCTTTTTGGCGAAGCCCCATCAAGATACGCTCTTCTTGCTTTTCGGTATCCGAAAGTGCATAGACGTTTTGTTTTCCATTCAACCAATCGTTAATATTTTTTGGATTTTCTGTAGCGATTTTGCCCAGCCGTCCGTGGGCAGAAGGTCCAATCCCTACATAATCGTGGCTTTGCCAATAGGCTTGGTTATGGCGGCATTCAAAGCCATGAAGGGCAAAGTTTGATACTTCGTAAAGGGGAACGCCAGCCAGATCCATTTTCCCCATCGTTTTTAAAAATAATTGTCGGCTTGTTTCTTCGTCAGCAGAACAAATGGCGCGCCTTGCAAAGGGGGTGTCATCTTCGATAGTTAATTCGTATAACGAATAATGAGGCAAATGGTACTGCAAAGCTTCGTCTAATTCTTTTTCCCACATTTCCCACGTTTGATTAGGCCTTGCATAAATTAAATCAATGGATAAATTTTGAAAAACAGAGGAAGCATCTCGAATACATTGATGTGCAGTTTCTAAAGAATGGCGTCGGCCTAAAAAGCTCAAAGATGGTGCATCTAATGCTTGTACTCCGATAGAAAGTCGATTGATGCCTAAGGCGTTTAAACATTTCATTTTATGAAAAGAAATTGCGTCAGGATTAACCTCTAATGAAATTTCAATATCTTTGGGAAGGGTGAAATTATCTGATAAAGTTGAAAGGATGGTTTCAATCATGTGGCACGACATTAAACTAGGCGTTCCACCACCAAAAAAAATGCTTGTAACACAGGAGCCTTTGGGGAGGCATTGAATTTCTTGTATATAGCGGTTTAAAAATAAAGTTTCATCTATACGTGTTGAAGGCAACGAAAAAAAATCACAATAAGGGCATTTGGATAAACAATATGGCCAATGAATGTAAATTCCAAAAGATTT
>CAZXTR010000045.1:3830-5859 GCA_964643615.1 uncultured Lactobacillales bacterium
AAAACGAAATGGAACAACTCATGACAGTCCCGCAAAAAACAGAAAATAAAAACTTTAATACGCCTTTATTTTTTCACAGGCTATGAATAGTACAGTTGAATTTTTTTATGTTCCAAAGTAGACAAATAGTCATAAATGCATAAAGCATTGGAAATACCCCTTGACTTTTTTGATCGAAAATTTTATCTTAAACAAACAACAAAACAGAAGGTGAAAAAATGCAAATAACAATTACAGGGAAACAAATTAACGTTGGTGAAAATATGCAGGCCTATGCTGAAAAAAATTTGGAAGCGGTGGTAGAAAAATATTTTAACTCTGCTTTAGATGCAACGGTTGTGTTTTCTCGAGAAGGCGAACAAATTAAAGCAGATGTAACGGTTCGTCCGCAGACGGGTTCTTTATTAAAGGGAAGTTCTATGGCAGGGGATGCGTATATTTCTTTTGACCGTGCATGCGACAGAATCGCACGCCAATTAAGTAAATATAAAAACAGATTAAAAGACCACCAAACACAAAAAGTTGAATTAGTGGATATGAGCGTTCTTTCATCCGAAGAAAATGTTGAGCCAGTTGGAACGGCACCAGCAATTATTGCCGAGATGCAAACAGAATTACCTGTTTGTTCGGTGAGTGGCGCTGTAATGCGTATGGATTTAGCAGACTTGCCTGCATTGATGTTCCGTAATTCGGCTCATGGTGGATTGAATATGGTTTATCGCCGTCCAGATGGTAACATTGGATGGGTCGATCCAAAGGATAAATCATAAAGGTAATATGGATATGAAAATAAGTGACATATTAAAAGAAAAACAAATTTTTTTAAACGTTAAAGCCTCATCAAAAAAGGAAGTATTGGAAGAAATTGCCGATTTATCGTGCTCTGCGGCGGGTTGTGATAGCCGAAACGTTTTTGATGCATTGATTGAACGGGAACGTTTGGGTACGACGGGAGTTGGCAAAGGTGTCGCAATCCCACACGCACGTTTGGCAGGACTAAAGGAGCTTTTTTGTGCATTTATGCGTGTTCCTTCTGTAGATTTTGAATCGGTAGATAGCAAACCAGTGGACTTGATTTTCTTTTTACTTGTTCCAGAGGAATCGGGCGCCGATCATTTAAAGGCGTTGGCCCGTATTTCAAAAATATTGCGCAATGCTGATGTGTGTGCACAGTTACGTCAGGCGAAGAACGCAAAAGAAATTCTTGCGTTTATTGAATCTGCGGACAACGACGATTAAATTTTTAAAAATGATGTAACAACTTTGTTTGCAGAATTGTTCGAGGGTATTGGTTTTTGTGTAAATTTTATTTATTGAGGATGGTTATTTTTTGTTGTATATCATTCTACAAAAGTTTTTTAGGAAAAAGCTTTATCCTCCTCGATGAAAAGCAAGTTCAAAGTCCCGAGTTCTTCTGTATGCCCTAATTTAGAATAAAATAAAAATCTCCTTCCGAAGAGGAAAAACCTATTTTTTCGGATTAAAATTTCTTGTTGCCTAAAGAAATATCAAACAAAACGTCTGTTCCGCCAACGGCTGAAGAAGTCAACTGTATTGTTGCAACGCGATCGTCACGAGAAAAAATCAACAAACTATTTTGCGTGCGAGTCATGGTAATTTCACGCCATCCGAATTTTGGCATCTCTAACATGTAAAAATCAAAAACGTTTGTTTGTGTATAAGGCGCTGAAAAACATAACCGACCAATCATAGGATCTTTTCCAAATAGCAAAGTTTTTTTCAAATCCATTTTAGCTTGTTCAGGAATGGGAATGTCCTTGAATTGTGCAAAGTTTGGGGGAGGTTGTAAATCCCCATCGATGGTCGTTGTTTCTGTCCTAAAAGAAGGTTCAATCTTGGTCGTGTCAAAAAAACAACTCGTTAACGTTCCAATACAAAGAATACATAAATAAAATAAACCATTTTGCTTCATGATAAATCTCCACAATTATTTTTCAATAAGTAACTCTATAAAAATTTATAAAGAAAGGCAATAAAATTATTTATAAATTGGCGACCAAAGACGACG
>CAZXTR010000046.1:0-5793 GCA_964643615.1 uncultured Lactobacillales bacterium
TGTGGGGTTGTTTAAAAAAAATTATTTGGTTGTTGAATAAGTACGTTTTAAAAAAATCAACAGCGATGTCAGTTTTTGAGCCCATAAAAAAAGGAGTTAAAGTTAAGGAGAAAACAAAACCAATCGCTTTTAAAAAAAGTGTGGAAGCTAAAATAAACATTCCTAAAAAGAAAGAAATAAGTGGCTTTATGTTACCTAGCCCCAATTTATTAAACACACCTAAGGAACAAACAAAAGAGGTGTTAACTAAAGAAATTATGGACTATATTTCCCACCAGTTAGAAGCTATTTTAAGGCAATTTGGTGTTAAAGGGACTGTTGTTCGGGTGAGCCCAGGTCCCATCGTAACTTTGTATGAATTTGAACCTGCTCCGGGAGTAAAGGCTGCTCGAGTTATTGGACTATCTGAAGATATCGCACGTGCGATGAGTGTCGTTTCTGTGCGGATGGCGGTTATCCCAGGATCGTCCGTTATTGGTATTGAAATGCCTAATAAAAGTCGGTTAACTGTTTTTGTTCGGGACTTAGTGGAACAAGAGGATTTCCAAAATAATGGAGGTGCATTACCGATTATTTTAGGCAAAACAATCGGGGGTATGCCGTTTTATGCAGATTTAGAAAAAATGCCTCATTTGTTGGTGGCGGGGACGACCGGGTCTGGAAAGTCGGTCGGAATCAATACGATGATTTTATCTTTGTTGTATCAATTTTCTCCGCAACAATGTCGGTTAATTATGGTTGATCCAAAAATGTTGGAATTGTCTGTTTATAATGGAATTCCTCATTTGTTAACTCCTGTGGTAACAGAACCAAGCAAGGCTGTAGTAGCTTTGAAGTGGGCTGTGCGTGAAATGGAAGATCGATATCGTGCTATGTCGGCGTTGAGTGTGCGTAGTATTGAAGGTTATAACAAAAAATTAAAAGAAGCCCTAGACAAAGGAAAATCTTTGACGCGTTCTGTGCAAACTGGATTTGATCCTGAAACAGGAAAGCCCATTATTGAAATACAAAATATGGATTTGACGCCTTTGCCATACTTGGTGATAATTGTCGATGAAATGGCTGATTTAATGTTGGTAGCGGGTAAAGATGTTGAAGCGGCTATTCAGCGGTTGGCACAAATGGCGAGGGCGGCAGGAATCCATTTAATTATGGCAACGCAAAGACCTTCTGTAGATGTTATTACCGGTACAATTAAAGCAAATTTCCCGACACGCATTTCTTTCCAGGTGATTTCAAAATTCGATAGTACAACAATTTTAGGTGCTCCTGGTGCCGAAAAATTGTTGGGACGTGGAGATATGCTTTATTTGGCTGCGGGGCAAAGACCTGTACGGATTCATGGCCCCTTTGTTAGCGACGATGAAATTGAACGCTTGGTCGGTTTTTTAAAAGAACAAGGCGAAGCTCAATATGTCGAATCTGTTACCCAAGAAGAAGTTGAAACTTTTGACGACGGCGCTGTGTTTGACCGTTCCGAAATGTTTGGGCAGAGCAATTTGTACGAAAAAGCGGTGGCGGTTGTCCTGAGGGATAAAAAACCATCGATTAGTTATGTTCAAAGGCAATTACGTGTCGGTTATAATCGTGCTGCAGATTTAATTGACCATATGGAAAAAGAAGGTATTGTTTCTAAGGCTTCTCCAACAGGAAGACGGGAAATTTTAACAAGGGAAAATAAATAATGAAAAAGATCGTTTTAATGTCCTTGTTGATAATGACAACGCCTGTTTTGGCTTTGGTTGACCCTAAGCTGGACACACAAGAAAATAGGCTAGTGTTAAATCAAGTTGAAAAAATATTGCACGATATAACAACATTAAAAAGCCGTTTTTCCGAATTTTCATCTAAAGATGGGGATTTTATGAAACAAGGCGTTTTTTATTTATCTCGTCCTAATCGTATGCGATTGATTTATGATGAACCAACTCGGTTGGAATTTATTGCAGATGGGCGTTATTTAATTTATTACGATAAATCATTTAATCAAGTTTCGTATTTAGATATTAATCAAACGCCTGCAGCCATATTATTAAAGCCTGATTTTAACTTTGATGACCCGGAATTTTTTGTCACAAACATTGAAGAAGGTTTAGATGAATATCGTGTGACAGCTATTAAAAACGGGGAAGAAGAATTGGGTCAATTAACATTGGTTGTTGCCCAAGACCCTGTTGCGTTGAAACAATGGGAACTGGTGGATATGAAAGGAATTAAAGCAACCGTTTGCTTATATGAAGTGGAAGAAAATGTTCCGGTTGATCCGGCTTTGTTTGTCTTTGAACATAAATGATGATTATGCTGTCTTAAGCCGATAGCCACCTTCGATTGTTTCAATTAAATTGGTCTCGTCGCTGATTTTTTGCCGCAATTTGTAAATGTGCGTTTCAACGGTGTGTGTTTCTGTGCCCGCTTTGTATCCGAAAATATTTTCAAGTATTTCTTCTTTGGATGCACAAGCTGCTTTTTTTTCATATAAGTAAGTAATGAGTTCGACTTCTTTGCTTGTCAATCGAAATGTTGCACAAGAATGTTGACTTGTTAACGTTTTTGTTGTCGCATCAAATTGATAAAAAGGTGTGTTAAATGTCAACAAAAGCCCCTTTTTTGTAATATTGAATAAAAAAGTTACTTTTTGTTCTAATTCGTCCAAATGAAAAGGTTTTTGTAAAACAGTAATATCAGTATCGCACAAAGATTCTTTTCCTGAATAAAGCAAAATTACATTTTTGGATTGATTTTCCAAATCTAATGCAAGGGGAAGATCGCCATCAATAATGATGACCTTGGCATTGTCTAGATGCTTTTTCAGAGTGGTTTTATCGCTACAGGAAAAAGTCGTTTTATTTCTCAAAAATAAATTTTCTAAACTTTTAGAAATAAGGTTGTCAGGTGCATAAATTAAAAGCATTTCATTTTCCTTTATTAAGTTTATTGCTTTCATAAGAGGAATTATGTATGATATTACCAAAAAAAGAAAGGTATAAATGTAATGATTTTGAATTTTTATCGAGGAATTTCATATTTTATTTACCCTTTTTTGATGATGTTCCTTTATCGGCGACGCCAAAAAGGAAAGGAAGATGCTGTTCGTTATAAAGAAAGATTTGGTTTTTATTCCATAGAACGTCCTAAGGGTCATTTAGTGTGGATTCATTGTGCCAGTGTTGGAGAGAGTCTTTCCATTATTCCCCTCGTTCGGCGATTGGTTTTAAAAAGCTCTGTTTTGGTAACCACAGGAACGGTGACCAGCGCCGAGTTAATGGAAAAACGATTGCCAAAAGGAGCTTTTCATCAATATGTTCCCGTAGATTATCCGACGTTTGTTCGGCGATTTATGCGCTATTTTTATCCTGATGTTGGGTTTTTCGTTGAGTCCGATTTTTGGCCTAATATGATGTTAGAGGCGCAAAAATGCCACGTGCCTTTAATTTTATTAAATGGACGCATATCTGACCATTCTTTTGAAGAGTGGCAAAAAAAAGCGCTATTTTTTATTCGAGCTTTGTTAAGGGTGTTTGTTTTTTGTTTAGGTCAAACAGATGAAGATGCTCGGCGATTAAGCGTGTTAGGCGCGGTTAAAACAGATTGCGTCGGTAATTTAAAATTTTCTGCGACGGATATGCCGTTTGATGAAAATGAATTTCACTCTTTAATTTTATCGATTAAAGACCGCCCCGTTTGGGTTGCAAGTAGCACTCATGACAATGAAGAAGAACAAATTGGGCAAATTGTGGTCGAGCTTAAAAAAAAATATCCTACATTGTTGACGGTTTTAGTTCCTCGGCATCCTCATCGGGCAAAAAATATTGCGTCGCAATTGTCGCAAATGGGGTTAAGTGTACACCAACGGTCTTTACATGAAGATATGTCTTGTGATATCTATTTAGGTGATACAATTGGAGAAATGGGGCTATATTATCGTTTGGCTCCAATTGTTTTTGTAGGGGGGTCGTTAATCGAATGGGGAGGACAAAATATGTTAGAGCCAATGCGATTGGGTGCGTGTACTTTGGTCGGACCTTTCACGATGAATTTTCGCGAAATTATTAAAAAAGCGAAACAATTTGAAGCTATTATAGAAGTTCAAAATAAAGATGAATTAAAAAAGGCTTTGTCTAAATTGTTTACAAATAATATAGAACGGCAACAACTTTCCCGTAAAGGACAATTGTTAGCGTGTCAAGAAACGGCGGTTTTGAACAGAGTATGCAAATGCATTGAACCATGGACGCAGTTATGAAAAAACCATTATTTTGGAATAAAAAAAAATCGTGGCAAACTTTAATTTTGTCTCCGTTGGGCGCTTTGTACGAATGGACTGTTCGGTGTCGATTTATGGTGGCAAAGCCCTATCAATCTAAAATCCCTGTCGTGTGCGTCGGAAATATCGTTGTTGGCGGATCTGGGAAAACGCCCGTTTGCATCGCTTTAGCTCAATGGTTTCAAAAAAAGGGAAAAAAGGTTGTGTTTTTAAACCACGGGTACCATAGTCGGATACAAAATGTGATGGTTGATTTAAAAGAACATACGTCGGACTGTATTAGTGATGAGGCGCTTTTATTGGCTAAATATGCACCAACGGTTGTAGATAAAAATCGAAAAAGAGGTGTTTCTTTAGCTGAAAAAATGGGTGCTGATGTTATTTTGATGGATGATGGTTTCCAAAATCCAAGCGTTATAAAAAAGGTTTCTTTTTTAGTTTTTGATGGTGCTGTAGGCATTGGGAATGGCTATCCTTTGCCGGCAGGGCCTTTACGTGAAACGTTATCTCAAGGATTAAAACGCGCAGATGCTATTGTTTGTGTGGGCGAAGACAGCACTTTTTTAGAACAACAAGTGCGTATTTTGTCTCCTTCTCTCTCTTTTTTAACGGGGGGCATGGAGCCTCCCGACTTAACGGCTTTTAAAGGGAAAAAAGCTGTTGCTTTTGCAGGAATTGGGCGCCCCGAAAAATTCTTTTCAATGTTGACGGAAAATGGTATTGTGTTGGAACAGAAAATTTCTTTCCCGGACCATTATCGTTATCAAAAAGCGGATTTAGACAAGATTTTATCTTATCAATGTGTGATTTTTACAACTACAAAAGATGCGATAAAAATTCCTGGTGATTTGTTAGCTCAAATGGTTGTTGTTGACGCTCCTTTTGTTTTTAATTGTCCGCAAAAATGGAATTGTTTTTTAGAAAAGGAATTATTATGAGCGGAGAGGAATACATCCGTAAAAGCGAACGTAGAACGCGGGTTCAGAAATATTTTTCAGACCCACTAACGGGAGTGTTGATTGTTTTTGGGTTGGTCTTTTTTAAATTTTTTCCTGTGGATGTCGCCTCATTGATGGGGGCAGGTATTGGCAGGTGTTTATTTTTGTGCATGCGAAGCAAAAACAAAATTGCGATGCATAATTTGCAAAAGTGTTTTCCCAATAAGACCAACGCTGAATGCCGCGCAATTCTAAAAGGTATGTGGACCCATTTTGGGCGCATAATTGGTGAGTTTGCCCATCTTCCAAAAATGATGAATCGTGTGGAATTTACAGGACAAGATTTTTTCCACCAAGCCAAACTGGACGGTATTGGGGGGTTTTTCTTTTCAGGACATTTGGGCAATTGGGAATTGTTTAGCTTAATTGCACGCCACGCTCAAATGTCGTTGCATCCTATTTACCGTGCGGCTAATAATCCTTGGGCAGAAAAATGGTTGTATCAAAAAAGAAAAGCTTCTGATGTTGTGTTGATCCCAAAAGGAATCGTTGGCGCAAAAAAAATGGTAGAGTTGATTAAAAAGGGTGAGC
>CAZXTR010000047.1:0-5782 GCA_964643615.1 uncultured Lactobacillales bacterium
AAATTTATAAAGAAAGGCAATAAAATTATTTATAAATTGGCGACCAAAGACGACGTCCTAAACTGTCCACGGAAGTTTGTATGCGAATACCCCCTCCAAATAAAATAGGAAGCCATAAATTCCACCTGTCTTGTTCTTGTAAGAGTGCTGTTTTTATCTTTTCTAGTATAAAAGTCATATTTTTCTTGTCTTCAAATAGCATTGTACTATAGCATAAAAGAAATTTAAAATATACCATTTTATATGTGCAAAGGTTAAACATGTTTCAAACATTTATTTTATTTATAGTTCAAAGTATTGCCGAATTTTTGCCGATAAGCTCTTCGGCGCATCTAATCTTGGTGCCTCGCTTATTAGGGTGGCCAGATCAAGGAATTGGTATAGATATAGGGTTGCACGTAGGTACATTGATAGCTGTAGTCATTTATTTTTGGCGCGACTTTTATGTGCTGTTAACTGGATTTTACAAAAAACCACAAAGGCGATTGATTTTTTATTTATGTGCTGCAACTTGCCCTGCACTAATTGCTGGTTTTTTCGGGGAGAGCATTATTGAAACGACGTTTCGCAATCCTTTTTTAATTGCAGGAACAATGATTTTTTTTGGGGTTGTTTTATATTTGTCGGATAAAAAAGGAAAAAATAAAAAAACAATTGCTTCTATGAATATGAAAGATGCTTTGATTATTGGATTGGCACAATGTTTAGCGTTGTTTCCAGGGGTAAGCCGTTCAGGCATTACAATAACAGCGGGACGCTTTTGCGGGATAAAACGGAAAGAAGCAACTAAATTTTCGATGATACTTTCTGTCCCCGTTATTGCTGCTGCTGCTATTTGGCACTTTAGAAATTTATATTTAGAAAAAGGACTTGATGAACTGGTTTCTGCGTTTGGTTTTGGAATTCTTTTTTCCTTTATCGGAGGATTATTAGCTGTTTCATTTTTAATGAAATGGGTTAAGACACAATCATTTTTAATTTTTGCAATATATCGAGTTTTATTGGGAGTTTATTTGTTGTATGTATTTTTGTAAGGTTTCTAAAACAAAAACTCTTAACGCGCTGGATAAATTTGTTTTTCTTGTTTGATCAATTTGGCGAATTAACTGAACCACAGAAACGTTTTGTTCTTTGGCTATATTCTTTAATTCTATCCAAAAAGCTTCTTCCAATGAAAAACTAGTTGCGTGTCCAAATAAAACGATGGAGTGCTTTTTCATTTTTTCTTCCGCCGAGTATTTAAATCGATTATTTCTGCATTTTGTGTAGGTGGTTTAATGTCGTTAATCAATGACTTGGATGTTGGGGAAAATTGCAAAGCAAATTGAACCGAAGGGTCAACAAACGCTGTTAAGTTTGAAAAGGGTACCACCAATGAATAAAATTGCCCATGAAACGATAATTCAACGGAAAAAATTTCTTCGTTGACAGTCAAATTTTTGAATTGATGTTGTATGATAATGGTCATTTCTTCTGGATATTGTTCTGCGAGGAATGCCGGTAATGATACGCCTTTGCCTTTTGTTTGAAATGTAATATAAAAGTGGTGTGGTTCAAGCAATCCGTTTTTTGCGACGTCGGATAAAATTTCTTGAACGGCGTTTAAAAATGATTTTTGGACAATTTCTTGATAATCAAAGCGCATTTAATCCCCCCTCAGGAAAGTGGAGTCTTTCTGTTGCTAGGAAGACCCCGAACCCCACCCAAAGCGTTCATAGCTCCGGGAATTGATAGTTGCCTACTCCTGCATTAAGCAGCTTGAGCAACTGGAGCGAAATTATCATTCGCATTTAAGTAAAAAGCCCGATAACGGTGGTACAATACCGAATGCAAGAGAAAGCCTTTACTGCGCGTGTCGAACCTATTTCACCCCCATAAATGGTGGAGGTGTCGGGTACCGCCCCCGAGTCCACTACGTCTATTTCGCCTTTCGTTTAGCATCATAGCCAATTACTTGGCAAAGACATTATAATGCTAACCAATATTAAAAGCAATAAAATTCCAATTTAGACAATCAAGAATTCTTATTAATAGCGTCCGAAACGATAATATCTGACTGGACGTCTGTAAGAAATACGATACCTTGGGGTATAGTGGCGATAAGAATACCGATAAGAATGATGATAAGAATGGTGCTGAGGCCGTATTTGACGATAAGAATAACTTCTGCGAATTGGTGCTCGGTAAGAATTATAGCAAGAAAGGCATATATATTGATTTTCGAAAGTGGCCTCTGTTGTTGTTTGAACGACAGCTCCTTTTGCAAAAGATACATCGTCTGCCCTTACAACTGGCGCAAAACAAACAATAGCACACAAAGAAAGTAGGCAAATCTTAATTTTTTTAGACATAATATAAACTCCTTATACAAACAACCCCCCTATCTTCCACGAGAATGGCACAATTAGAATAAAAAGTCAAGATAAAATTTAAAATGATGTTCTTTTGGTTTTCTAAAAATGAATTCAGTGAATAAAATGTAGGGAGTTATTCAATCGTAGGCTTGTTTAAAATGAGACGTAAATAATGATGTAACGAAAAGAATTTTATTTATTAAAAACAATCGTTGGAGGGGCTTTGGGAATCAATATTTAAACTTTATTTGTGCGAGAGAAAGAGCCAATGGTTAATATATTTCCATTGTCGCTATAAAAAAAGGCCGAATAAATCGACCTTTCTTTTGTTATAATTAATGTTTTGAATTTTATCTTGAACGACTTCTAGTGGGTAAAGGAGCCCGTCTTACTGGTTGTCGTGAAACATTGCGTGGTGTGCTTCCTAACCGTGGACGTGGCGTTGCTGGCCCGCGTTCTATCCGTGGACGTGGAGCAGGAACACTTCTATAAATAGGAGCAGTTCTATAAACGGGCACGCTCCTGTAAAGAGGATAGCTCCTCATATATCTATAATCATATGGTGCAGTATAAATAACGGATGGGTAATATGCAGAGACAGGGCAAATAGCTGGTGTGCCTAAACCCACGCCCACACTTAAATGAAATTCCGTTTCTGCTTTAGCTTCTTGAGCTGGGGCAGTTAAAAAAGTGGCAGTTGCAATTGGGGCAATTGCCATGGCTTTAACAGAATTTTTTTTAGCGAAAGAAAGAACTTTCTTTCCTGCTTGTGAAATTAAATCAGAGACTTGTTTTATGCGTTGTTCTACAATTTCGGCAATGGACATGATATTTTCTCCTTTTTTTGTAAATAACAAAGTCATTATAGCACATTTTTATTAAAAGTCAAGTTATCTTTGTTTTTCAAGGAGAATGTAGCTATGTTTGTTTCTGTTTTCATAAAAAACAACGAGTGCAAAGCAAAAAATAGATGGAAATTGATAATGTTTATTCTTTGGGATAACAGTACTTTTCCCCCATGTAATTGAAAAATGTCAAATTGTTACCATCTTGATTGGATATATAGTCCGGAAGTAGTGAAATTTTACCACCACCTCCTGGTAGATCAATAATATATGAAGGAATTGCACATCCCGATATAAAGCCACGCAAGCCTTTGATAATATCTAACCCTTTTTGAATAGGAGTTCGAAAATGTTTAGATCCAACAATTAAGTCGCATTGCAATAAATAATAAGGGCGCACTTTGATAGATAATAATCCCATCATTAAATCCCGCAATGTTGAAATGTTGTCATTAATTCCTTTCAACAAAACGGTTTGGCTTCCCAGCATAATTCCAACGTCGGCTAGTTTTTGGCAAGCTTCTTTTGTTTCTTCCGTCAATTCGTTAGGATGGATAAAATGAATATTTATTAACAGTGGTGGATATTTTTTCAACATGTTGACAAGGCGCGAATTAATGCGTTGAGGCAAGACAACAGGCACTTTAGTTCCGATGCGAATATATTTTAAATGTGGAATAGAATGTAGCCTTTTTAAAATCTTTTCCAGCTGAACTGTTGATAACATGAAAGGGTCTCCTCCAGATATCAAGACATCTTCAATTTGTTTATTTTTTTCAATGTATTGAAATGCAGGTTCTAAATTCCTCAGGGGCATTTTATTCTTTATTTTTTTGATAAGCCGAGCCCTTGTACAATAACGACAACAAGTAGCACAACAATCCGAAACAAGTAATAAAATACGATTAGGATAGCGATGCACGATAAATGGAACTGGTGATGATTTTTCTTCCCCCAATGGATCAACTAACTCTTCGGGAGCAATGTTAAATTCTTGAACCGAAGGGACAACCGATCGACGCAATGCATCTAAAAGATTGTTTGGATCAATCAAATTGATGTAATAAGGGGTAATTGAAAAAGGCAAACGATTATTTATTTTTGAAAACGCATCAATTTCATCGTTCGTTAACGAAAAAAACGAAGCCAATTGCTTGGGCGTTTGAATTCTGTGCTTTAATTGCCAATGCCAATCATTCCATTCAAGTGCAGTTGTATTTGGAAAGTGTGTGGATAAAAAACGTTCAATCTTTGGCGATAAGGAGGATTTTCTCTTAATTATAGTATTCATTGTTTATATGCCTGTAAAAATCAATGAAAATAGTATAGCAAAAAAATAAGATAAGTAAATAATAAAGTGGATTTCCATACCATCTTATGCAATAGTGCGAAAAGGAGGTAAAAATGAATATATTTGATAGAAATCCCATTTTTAAGCCAGACTACGATCGTAGTATTTTAAGTTTGTCTAATTCTCTATTGAAACATTATGGAGTGAAAACAAAGTATAAAACCTTACCAAAGTTGGATAAGGCATTATCCAAAAATTATAAGAATGTTGTTTTTATGATTTTTGATGGTATGGGCGTTGATTTGTTAAAAAAGACTTTATTTCCAACTTCTTTTTTAAGACAATTTATGTGTCAAGAAATTTCTTCTGTATTTCCATCAACAACTGCTGCTGCGACGACTACTTTTTATTCGGGATTGCCCCCCGTTTCTCACGGATGGTTGGCATGGGCTTGTTATTTTAAAGAATACGACAAAGTCATAGAACTTTTTTTAGATACCGACCATTATACTAAAGAAAAATTGGAAATCCCTCCGGTTTCGCAAGATATATTGCACTTTGAACATATATTTGAAAAAATCAAACGACAGACAAAAAGGAAGGTTTCTGTATCCGAAGTTGCCCCTATTTTTAAATCAAATGGAGTGGATTCTTTAGACGCATTATGTCAACATGTTGAAGAAATTACAAAAAGAGAGGGGCGACAATTTATTTTGACTTATTGGTCGGAACCTGATTATGAAAGTCATTCTAGTAGCCCATATGCGCCACAAGTCAAAACAATTGTGAAAGAAATTAACAAAAAAGTAAAGACTTTGACTCAACATTTAGAAGATACAATTATTATTATATCGTCAGATCATGGGCATCTGCCAGTAAAAGAGGCGGTTTACATGGATGATATCCCTCAAATGGCAGATTGTTTGGCGCATCCTTTAAGTATGGAAGAAAGGGTTTGTTCTGTCTTTTTAAAAAAGGGTAAAAAGGATTTATTCCTTAAATTATTTAAGCAATATCTTGCCAAAGACTTTATATTAATGACAAAGCGAGACGCTTTGGGTAAAGGCTTGTTCGGATGTGGGAAACAACATCGAAAAGTAAATGACTTTGTTGGTGATTTTTTAGTTATTTCAAAATCTTATTCTTCATTAAGGCAAAATAGAAATGGTTTTCAATTCAAAGGAGCTCATGCCGGGTTAACGCGAAAAGAAATGAAAGTTCCATTGATTATCGTTGAGAAAAATTGCAGGAATAAACAACATTGAATTCAACATTCCAAAAATAAAAAATCG
>CAZXTR010000048.1:0-1985 GCA_964643615.1 uncultured Lactobacillales bacterium
AGTTTTCTCTATTTTTAAGAAAGTTTTCTACATCTATAGTTTTTGAAATATAACCATTCCATTCTATTTTTAATATTTTTTTGTTCGTCACCTTTCATTAACAAGACAGCCCTCGCGATAATTTTTGTTTTTCGCACAGATCACGTTTCCTAAATTTACTCTGTAAGTTCCAACAAAGAAATAACCTGCATTTGAATATCTATAAGAATTAAATCGTAGCTTTTCCGAAGCATTTTTTAATGCATATACCCCTTCGGAACATTAAATAACTTGATATCCTTCCATTTTTAAAGGAGACGCAGATTCATTTCATTATTTTCAACAATTAAAATTTTTCACTCCGTATTCCTTGTCAAAAAAACTTACCCGAGTTATGATAACGTATCTTAAAAAAACAAGGGTTTTATTATGCTTTGTCCGCTTTGTCCTAGACTTTTTCATTTCATTCAAGAAAATCAAAAAAAATATCCTTCGTTTTTTAATGCCCCAGTGCCTTCCTTTGGCGATAAAAATGCACGGCTTTTAATTGTGGGGCTTGCGCCCGGATTAAAAGGCGCTAATAAAACAGGGCGGCCTTTTACAAATGATTATGCGGGGGATCTTCTTTATCCGACCTTGTTACATTTCAATTGGGCAAAAGGAAGTTATAAAGCCGATATTAACGACGGATTAATTTTAACGGGCGTCATGATTACAAATGCTGTGCGGTGTGCTCCGCCTCAAAACAAAGTGACCACACAAGAAATTAGAACATGTAATTGTTTTTTAAAACAACAAATAGCCGAGTTAAAACGATTAAAAATTATTTTAGCTCTTGGAACGATTGCACATGGGGCTGTGTTGCAAGCTTTTGGCTATAAAAAAAGCATCTTCCCCTTTCGACATGGCATTGTTCACAAACTCTCTAACGGACTTTATTTAGTCGACAGCTACCATTGTTCCAGATATAATACAAATACTGGCGTTTTAACAAAAGAAATGTTTGAAATGGTATTTAGCTCTCTCCAAATGTTGGATTGATTTATTGATTTTTATAATTCAAGATACGTTGCTTTTCGCGATCCCATTCGCGCTTTTTTTGATTTTCTCGTTTATCCGCATAGGTCTTCCCAATGGCAACACCTAAATAAACTTTAGCCAGGCCTCTATCATTAAAATAAATTTCTAACGGAATAAGTGTATATCCTTTTTTTACTAAAAATCCGTGTAATTTATTCATTTCCCTTTTATTTAAAAGTAATTGACGCGGCCGACCTTCAATATGTTTAAACACACCATTTTGATTTGTTGTAGGAATTAAAGCGTTATTCAAAAAAAACGACCCGTCCGTTTCAACTGCATAGCTTCCAGAAATATTAGCAAGCCCCCTGCGCAACGCTTTAACTTCACTCCCTTGCAACACAAGACCCGCTTCAATTGTTTCAATGATGGTGTAATTAAAATGTGCTTTTCTGTTTTTGGAAACACTTCCTGTTGAAATCATTATTCCCTTTCCTTTGTTTTATCTACTAAAAGCAAATCTTCTGTTGGAGATTCCCCTTCTATAGGGTCGTCAACGCGTCGGCAATGACCATCCAAATTTGCACCCGCCTCAATGGTAATATTTTCTTGCGTAATATTGCCTTTGACTTGCGCACTTGTCCCCAACTTAACTATTCTAGCAACAATTTCGCCTACTACAGATCCATAAATTTCAATCACATCTGCTTTAATTGAACCTGCCACTTTCCCATGTTCCCCCAAAATAATACGACGAGCTGTTAAACTGCCTTCAACCACTCCATTAAAATACAACTCCCCTTCGCTAATTAAATCGCCCTTAACCAACATTCCATCTGCGACAACTGATAAATCTCCTCTTTTAGATATTTGCTCTTTAGTTTCTTTTAATTTTTTAAACATTTTTACTCCCCCACCATTTTTATAAATCGATAAGGATTAATTGGGCGTTTCGCTAACAAAATTTCGTAATGTAAATGAGGCCC
>CAZXTR010000048.1:2085-5573 GCA_964643615.1 uncultured Lactobacillales bacterium
CTTGGTATAAACATCCGTTAATTTTTGTACATAATGAAACGTAAGCAATGCATAGGTTTCATCAGGAATATAAGGGCCTCCCACATTTTTAGACGGTTGCACGTTTTTAATTAGCTCTGGGAAATTGATGCCACTTTCCTTTAAGGGTGCTTTGATTTTTTCAAAAACAGCTTCTTTTTTTTTGATTTCCGAAGAAACCAAAGAATCTACCTTTCCCAAAATTTCTTTATGCGATTCTTGTACGCTCAATGCCAACTTTTCCGCATTTTCTACTTTGCTTTTATAATAGACGACCTCTTCTTTTAATTGATGGTTTTGAAATTTCTCACGCGCCAAATCAGCAGATTTTTGACGTAACATATCGTTACCCAAAAAGAAAACAATTGAGGTTTGTAATACCCAAAAAGCAAAAAAAAGACCTATGCCAATTCCAACGTACTGCCACCAAACGGCCAAAAAAATATACTTGATTTTTCCCGCAGAACAAAGAATTATCTTTTTTTGAGTTAACAGTTTCATAAGAAACGCTCTACATTTGCTAAATATTGTCGTCGCACGTGTTTATCTTGAATTTCAACACATAATATTTTTTTTACCTTTCCTAAAGGTTCAACGGAACTATCCGGTAATAAAGAAAAAATAATTTTATCTTGTTTTGATTTTTGTTTATACAATACTGCGCTTTGATTTTTTGTATCAAAAATAAAAAAGGGTTCATCCGGCTCGTCGCCCACACATGGGAAGGCAATTAATAATTCATCAGCGCAATTTTTTAACATCTCAAAATTTATAGGTTTTTGCTTGTCCATTTTACACTCTTTTTTTCCAACCACTTTTGCGTCTGAGCATCTACATGAGGATAAATTTTTTGCATGATTTTTTGGTAATACGCCGACAACCAAACCTTTTCTTCACAAGAAAGCTCTTGACTTAAAATCAATTCATCACAAAAAGGAACAAATGTCAACATTTCAAAACAAAGTCTTTCTTTTTTATAACTTTGAACTGTCATCATATTTTCAATACGAATTCCAAATTTATTTTTCAAATAAAATCCTGGTTCATTCGTCACAACCATGTTTGGAACAAAGGGTTGATGCGCATATTTAGATATCGATGGTAACGTTTCATGGACGTTTAAAAAAGTCCCAACTCCATGCCCGGTTCCATGGTCATAGTCAACTCCATCTTGCCATAAAAATTGACGCGCTAGAACGTCTAAATCGGAACCACTTGTCTCTTTTGTAAAATAGATTTTTGCCAAAGCAATATGCCCCTTTAAAACCTGGGTATACCTTTTTTTCATTAACTTCGTTGGTTTTGACAACGCAATTGTTCGAGTCATGTCCGTTGTCCCACACCAATATTGCGCCCCTGTATCCAACAAATAAAGCGATGCACCTTTTAATTTTCTGGCTTGTGCTTCCGTCGGAGCATAGTGAGGGAATGCTCCATTTTTTCCCACCGCAGAAATCGGTGCAAAGCTATTTGAGACATATAACGGATTTTCTTTTCTAAACACTTCTAATTGATGCAAAATAGATATTTCAGAACCTTTATCGGGACACTTTTCTATTTGACATAAAAAGCGACACAAAGCAATACTGTCCAAAATCCCAGCTTGACGCATCCCAGCTATCTCCGTTTTATTCTTTCTGGCTTGCCCCAATAATAAAGGGTTTGGCATAAAACAAACAGAAGCCCCTGTTTCAATTAACATTTGTTTTATCTTGATCGGAGTTTCCACTTTATCAATACCAACTACCTTGCCTTTTAATCCATCTATTACTTCGCGCGTCAATTGCTTTACTTTTCCATCTGCAGAAATATAGCACCTATCCAAATAAAGAGGCGAATAGGGAATAGCGTCACTCCGCTTATTCAAAAGCCACGATATAGATGCAACATTTGCTACAATAAAACCATCAACTTTATTTTCCTTTAAAACCTTTTTTATTGGTGTAATTTTTTGACGAGTCGTTTGCCCCGCGTATAAAATAGGGTAATCAAAAACGTGCACTTGTGGCGGAAGCGGTTTGTCTTGCCAAAGTTTATTCAACCAATCAAATCGGATCGGTTTTAATGTTGCTCCTATTTTCGCGCAAACTTCTGCCCATTTATCAATTTGTGCAACTGTGTGATGCCATGGATTATATACAGCAACATGTCCTTTTTTTAAATAGCGTTCCAACCATGTAGATACAGTTGTTTGTCTCGGCACATGTTTAACTTCGAATTTTGTTTGTCTTTTGGCTTGAGCTACATAACGGCCATCTACAAATAAAACAGATTGCTTTTGAGTAATAATTGCCATTCCTGCGGACCCTGTAAAGCTTGTTAAATAAGCTAATTTTTCTTTGTCTGGCGTTAATATTTCATTTTGATAAGCGTCATCATGAGCCACAATTAACGCATTATATTTATTAGACGAAAGCCATGTTCTAATTTTTTTTAACAAGTAACGTCCCCCATTCTTTGATTTTTCTATAATCAACAAAAGATAGTCCCGCTTTTTTATGCGCGTTTAACACTAAACTTTTTTGGTCCGTTAAAAACCCAGAAAGCACGGCCATTCCACCATAGTTTAAATGTTGGTACAAATCGTCCGCCATCCCAATCAAAGGATTCGCTAAAATATTTTCAAAAATTAAATCATAGGAATTAACGACTCTTTGATAGCCTACACTTTCAAAAACGTTGATCTGTTTAGACACTTTGTTATCGATTGTATTTTGAATCGCAACACGTACAGATTCGGGATCAATATCCACAGCATCTACCTGTACCAATCCATTCAAAGCTTTCACTGTAGCCATAGATAAAATGCCCGAACCACATCCCATATCTAAAACGGTCCGTAAAGGATCCCCTGACACAATGCTTTCAAGCATTTTTAAACACCCTTTTGTTGTAGCATGTTTCCCAGAACCAAATGCCGTTGAAGCATCAATGCGTAACGCTATTTTATCTTTGGGAATGGCGGCTTTGATGTGTGACCCATAAATATAAAAGCGCCCTATTGAAATGGGTTTAAAGCTTTTCAAATTTTCTTTTAACCAATTTTTTTCAGGAACTTGTTTCACTGTCCATATGAGAGATGCAATTTTGTTTTTTTGGCATATATTGTCGATTTTTTTTTGGATTTCTTCTTTTGTTGGGCGATTTTCAAAATAAAAGTCTAGCTTCCAAAGACCTTTATTTTTACCACATTCTATCAAAGACATTCCAGTTGCGACATTGTCTTGAGAAAAAGAATCTTCAAGAAAGCACAGAATTTTTTGTGGTAAAATAAAGGAAAGTTGATATGTGGCTGTGCCCTGTATCATTTCTTAATTGCCAATTCTTCGTAAACCTTTAACGTTTTGACGCACATCAAATCAATTGAAAAATATTGTCGTACAGAATTAGACGCCTCTATAGAAACTATTTTACGTTCACCCAAAGGTATATCCAACATAAAATCCAATTTTTCTGCCAACGCTTTAGCG
>CAZXTR010000049.1:0-5371 GCA_964643615.1 uncultured Lactobacillales bacterium
CCATAATCTTTTAAACAATAATAAATCACGTCTCACACTTTGGCATTAAAGAAGTATCTGACTTCGACATCATCACGAACAAAACTGGCGATAAAAAAGCAATTAACAATATCTTTCAAAGGATCCTTTCTTAAAGGACAAATCTATAGCACGCCACTTAATGAAGGCTTAGCCTTAATGTTCTACTAAAAAAGAATCATCACATTCGAAGAAAAGATTTTAATAGCCATCGCCAACAACAAAACACCAAAAAGCTTTTTCAAAATATATAAAAACACGGGACTTAAAAAGTGTTCCAACTTTTTAGACATTTTTAAAACAGAATATATAATCAATAAATTAGCAAGAATAGCTAATAAAACATTTTCGTCATGAAAACTTGAACGCAACGATAAAATAGCAGTAAATGTCCCGGCGCCTATCATCATCGGAAACATCACGGGCATCAACGTCACATCATTTGAAATCGTATTTGTTTTGGTAAAAATGTGAAGATCCATTATCATTTCCAAACCTATAGCAAAAATAACAATCGACCCCGCCACAGCAAAAGAGGAAAAATCAACGCCGAAAAGTCGTAAAAAGACTTCCCCTAAATAAAAAAATCCAACCAACAAGAAAAGCCCAAAAAACAGAGCTTTAAGGGGGGAAATTTCTTTCCCTTCTCGTTGCAATTGAAGCACAAAAGGTAAATTGACAAGCACACCCATCATCGCAAAAAGCACAAAAAAGCAACTTAAAAATTCTGCCCAAAATTCACGAAACATATCCCTTCTCCTATTTCGTACTTAATTAAACAAAACACCATTAACATCTCTATCAACGATACAAACATCTATTAAGACCCAAACACCAACCATAATCGTTGGAATAATAAGGAAACAACCTGGGAAAAACATAAGCAACTGAATAACACCTTTTTTTGTATAGCCTGCATAAAAATTATGTACCCCTAAAAAACCCACAAATAGGCCTAATAAAATATAAACCAACTGACTTTTAGAATCTCTCGAAGCCGTCAATTGTACTTGGTTTGTTAATAAAACCTTTTTTTGTACACCAAATTCGGCTTGCGTTAAAAGCCCCTTTTCCTTCAAATCATTTAAAGCCTCTAACTCTTTTTCTAAGTCTGAAATATCTGCCATTGTTTACTCCATTTTAAAAAGGACTTAACTAAAAGGAGTAAGTCCCTAACTCCATTTTTCATGTTATTTATTCAAAACAGGAAAAATCAAATAATCTCCATTCTCTTGCGCTTGAGGGAATAATGATTTAACAGAATTGGCAACATTAGTATCATTAATACGTAATTCAACAACCCCTATACGCACATTACATTTCAAATTTTCTAATGCTATAGGAGGAGAAATAAAATAGCTACATGGTTGCGCTACCGTATTTGCAGCATTATGTGATTGCACAGAAACACGAGTAACATAATTCATGATTTGTATTGTTTCCTGTGTTTTTATTGCATTTGTATAACCTGCGGAAAAACCACTTAACAAAGTCACCACACAAACTACTGTAAGAACGAGTTTAGCAACCCCCATACTTATGGCAAAGCCTTTTGAAGGCTTAAATAGGCGCCCTGAACCATCCTTTTTAACGACAAATATTTCAATAACAACCCAATACCAAGCAATAATCATTGGAACAAGAAGAAAACAACCGGGAAAAGTCATTAATAGTTGGGCGATTGCACTTTTTTTACGCCTCGCATAAAAGTTATGAATGCCTATATTACCTACAAAAAAAGCCAACAATACATATATCAACTGTTGTTTAGGTGGGTTTTGCGATGTAGTATCTCCTATCATGGCCTTTTTTTGGACATCAAATTCGGCTTTCGTTAAAAGCCCCCTTTCCTTTAAATTGTTTAATTTTTCTAGTTTTTCAACAAGTTCCATTTTTTCTCCTTTTATAATAAAATACTTGCTATTTGCCCAGGTTTGAAAGGTAAAGGTGCTTGTAAAGCTTTCAAAAAATAAATTACTAAAAACCAGAAAAATATTTTAATAAAAAACAACACACCCGCAATATTTTTAGCCAATTTAGCAGGGATAAAAGGTTTCTTCTTGGCGTCTTTATTCACAAAAAAGATATCGTATAAAATCGATAAATCAGCTACGAAGGCTAAAAGAAGAATAGCCCCTATATTAGGCGTTATTTGCAATTGTATCGCATCCCAAATAGAAAAACATAGACCCGCCCCAACAACGAACAACAGCATTTGAAATATTCCTTTGATATAACGCTCCACATAAAAATTATGGACACCAAAACGACCTAAAAAGAATCCTAAAAGCACATATTCTATTTGCCTTCTTCCTTCTATCCGAAGCACATCTGGCAACAACAAAGCTTTTTTTTGCACATCGAATTCAGCTTGTGTTAAAAGCCCTTTGTCTAACAATTTTCCCAATTGATTTAACGTTTTAAAAAAATCCATACCTCAGCGCTCCCTTTTGCCCTTATAACATATTATAAAACTCCTTTACAAAAGGTTACTTATTTCCGACAATATATGATTGACAAAATCAAAAACAAAAAATAACATAAAGGTCAGATACAAGAGGTGGGGCAAAATAAAAAGGATTTAATAATGGATAAATTATACACACTCTGTTTAAAAACTTTTGGTAAAAACGCTCCTGAAAATATTTTAGAAAAAAGAGTTAAACGAACAAATACAGCGCTAACTATAGGGGGCCTTGGTGGTGGCGTGTTTCTTTTTAATCCTCCTGTTGGAGCAACCATCCTCATCCCCATGCTTTTAGGAATGAGTTTTTGTGGTGCCTCCATGGAAGGGTTTGCTTCTTTACAACAACAAAGACAACAAGAAAAAAAGAAAGAAACAGAAATAGAAAAAAAATATAATGATAAAGATTTACAAAAAAAGCACACCATTAAAATAAAACTCTCTGTTGTCAGTAAACATCAACAAAAGGGCCCTGAGCTTTTTAAACAAAAAACAATAAATTAAAATAGATTGCTCGAAAAATGTTTTTTTACTTTAATTTCACCAAATAGTCTTTTTTGTTCAATAATTCTAAATTTTCGTCTAATAAAATATAATATCTTTCCTACGTATTGAAATGTTGAATAATTATAAAGCAAATAAAGAGGCTTGCCACCATCTCCATAACAATTGTTTTTCTAAATACGTATATCGGCCAAAAAGCATATCCCATTTAAAATCTAAAGCACACAACCCCAAACATTTAAACTCTTTCATCTTTTGACGCAGATAATGCTACTTGAAAGCATAAAAAAAGGACCGTTTTTGCGACGATCCTTTTTTCTTAAAGTCATTAAAAGAACATTAACGTTTGCTAAACTGATAGGAACGACGTGCTTTAGCTTTCCCGTATTTTTTACGTTCAACTGCACGGCTATCACGCGTTAAAAATCCACCCTTACGAAGCGCTGAATGCAACTCAGGTTCAAACAAATCCAAAGCACGACTAATGCCATGACGTACAGCACCTGCTTGCCCAGAAAGTCCACCACCTGTTACCGTACACATCACATCAAACTGTCCTATTCTGTTCATTGTAACGAATGGTTGGTTAATAATCATTTGCAAAACAGGCCGTTTGAAATAGGCCTTAATATCTTTCCCGTTGACTTGAATTTTACCTTTTCCAAGCTTAACCCACACACGGGCAACAGCGTCTTTTCTTCGGCCTGAAGCATACGAACGACCCAACTTATCTTTTTTAGGTTCCCGTTTAACTGAGGCAGTTGGTGTTTCTTTCAAAGTTTCCAAATTTTCCATAATTACGTACTCCTTTTATTTTTCTTGTTCATCGAAGCAACATCTAACTCTTCTGGATTTTGAGCAGTGTGCGGATGAGCTGAACCAGCATAAATCCGCAATTTGGTCATTTGAGCACGCCCTAATTTATTGCGAGAAATCATTCTTTCAACTGCTTTCATCAAAATACGGTCTGGGTGTTCCTGCATTAAACGTCCCGCAGAAACAGTTTTAACCCCACCAACATAACCCGTGTGGTGATGATAAAGCTTGTTTTGTAATTTATTCCCCGTCAAGGCAATTTTTTCTGCATTCACAACAACAACATAATCCCCGCAATCCATATAAGGAGTATAATTTGTTTTATGTTTACCGCGTATAATTCTAGCAATTTGGCTTGCTAAACGGCCCAACACCAAATCGGTTGCATCAATCAAATACCATTTTTTGATAATTGTTGATGGTTTTGCACTTAAAGTAGTTTTCATTTATTGTTCCTTTGTTTTAAATAAGGATTGTATTCTATCACGCCTGATTGTTTTGTCAATAAGTTTTTCAATCTTTTTAATAGTGGTGTTATTTTACCACCATAAAAACGTATTAAAAAATCAAACAACTTAATAACAATCAAGCGCGAATTATATTATCCTTGACAAAATTATTTTTTGAATTATACTTCTTTATTGTCAGAAGGTTGGATAATCGCGGAATGCTTTTGCATTTTGAGGAAAGTCCGGGCTTTTTAGAAACAAGGTGACGGTTAACGACCGCCTGGGGTGACCCAAGGGAAAGTGCCACAGAAAATAAACCGCCCTGCTTTAATGCAAGGTAAGGATGAAACGGCGAGGTAAGAGCTCACCGCTTGACTTGTAAAAGTTAAGGCACGGTAAACCCCACCTAAAGCAAGACCAAAAAATGGCATCTGTTTATTCAGAAAAAGGATTGTTTCTATCCTGCCTAATAGGTAGGTCGCTAGAGCGACTTAGTGATAATTCGCCAAGATGAATGATTATCCTCGACAAAACCCGGCTTATAAACCTTCTGACAATAATTACTTGTTTTAATTCTTTTTCTACGTGCGCCAAGTTACCTACAGATTAAATCTTTATTTATTTTTTAATAAAAAATCGAACTTTTTTGTTTTCAGATTCTTGCTCATTTCGTATTTTTTCATCCTTTTACAACAGGTCTATGCGCGGGAACTAGGGCCTCGAAAACAACAAGCGTTTTGCATCAAATAAATTATTCAACACATTCTTAATTGATAATTCTAAAGTATAAGTATACACTTAAACTCCATTTAATATATTAAAGTATTGTCTCACTAGAAAATAGCTGCTTTTATATTGTTTCTCTTTTTATAAAATTTAACAAAAAACTCGTTTTTAATTAAATCTCTACGTCTTTTAGGTATAAAAGACGTTCCTCTTTTTGAAATTATTTTTATTGAGAAAATTTAAAAAATAACACCCTCTTCATAAGGATATCATATAACGCATTTGCGTAAGAATAATTATGGTAAGACAAGGAAGATTTTTTACATTTAGAAGAGGGGGTATTGGACAGGAAGTGTTTAGATTAAGAACGTATTATAAGAAAGGGCGGAGACCT
>CAZXTR010000050.1:0-2680 GCA_964643615.1 uncultured Lactobacillales bacterium
AAAAAGGAGCCTTAACATGGGAAAATCTTTTGATATGAGCTTAATAAAAGACAAACCCGCAAATATTATGTCGTCTGAGAAAGCGTTGAAGGACATTGAACCATTTAATTGGTCGGAAGATGTTTTAAACGGAAAAACTAAAGTGACCTTTGTTTTAGCAGAAGATACAAAAAAGGAGCCTTAACGGTTCCTTTTATTTATAGTCAAAACTTCCTATCAAAATTAGTCTTTTGTCCATATTTATTGAATATAACCAAATTGTAACATTATTATAAAATAAAAGTGGTATAATTTTACCAATTGTTACCACTTTGTAAAGAAATATTTATTAAAAAGTGCAAAAAAGGTATTGACACGGTTCGACAAGATGATATAATGGTAACAAACGCGAACAAAAGAGGAGGTGAAAGAATGAAGAAACCTGCATTCCCAATTTTAGCACAGCTTATGGCAAAACACGGTATAAGCCGCAGCGACATATCCGAGGTAATCGGCCTATCATATCGCAACACTCTAAAAAAAATAAACGGTGAAACAAAATTTGATCTTGTTGAGGCTGGGAAAATAACAAAAACTTTTAGAGGCTTAGGCGAAAAAATAACAGAAAACATTACATATGAAGGTGGGATAAGAGAAGCAACCAGACCCATCATGATAGACGATATTTTTTTCTCCTAGTGGAAACAAACGTGAACAAAATACAAAGGAAGGAGAATACAGATGAACGAGTTAATCAAAATCCAGACCAATGAAAGCGGACAAGCAGTATCGGCTAGAGATTTACATGAAGCGTTAGGTATGCAGAAAGATTTTTCGGATTGGTTCAAGTATCAAGCCGGAAAACTGGGACTAACAGAAGAAATGGACTTTACCCCAATTTTGGGGAGCAAAACCGAGGGCAGCGGAGGGCACAACAAAATAGACTACATAATGTCACTCGACACAGCCAAGCACATTGCCATGATGTCCGGTGGTGAGAATGCCCACAAAATCCGTGAGTATTTTATCCGGGTCGAAAAACAATGGAATAGCCCCGAAATGGTAATGGCTCGAGGGCTTCAAATGGCAAATAAGCGTATCGAGGGGTTAACACTTCAATTATCCATGAAAGACCAAATCATCAAGGAATTAAAGCCCAAAGCAGACTACACAGACAGCATTTTAAAGAATAAAGGGCTAGTCACCATTACCCAAATAGCCAAAGATTACGGTATGAGCGGTCAAGAAATGAACGAGTTACTTCACGATCTGGGCGTACAGTACAAGCAATCCGGGCAATGGTTGCTCTATCTAAAATATCACGACAAGGGATATACCCATTCGGAAACAATCGACATTACTCGTTCAGACGGACGACCTGACGTAAAGATGAACACCAAATGGACGATGAAAGGCAGGCTTTTCGTTTACGGGCTTTTGAAAGACAACGATATACTCCCTGTTATTGAAAGGGGTTAAAAAAGGAAATGGAAATTTGGAAGAGCGTAAAAGGATACGAGGGTATTTATCAAGTTTCTAATTTTGGAAGAGTTAGGAATTGTAACAATGGCTGTATCCTGAAATCGCACAAAGAACGGAAAGGGTATCTCCGAGTAGGGCTAAGCAAGGGTGCAAAGCAGACGGCACACTATGTCCACCAATTAGTAGCAAAAGCGTTTATACCCAACCCTGACGCGTTACCACAAGTAAACCACAAAGACGAAATCCCATCCAATAATAACGCTGACAACCTTGAATGGTGTGACAATAAATATAACTGTAATTATGGGCTGCGGTCAAAAAGAATATCGGACGCAATGTCAAAACGGGTATACCAGTATGATAAAAAATTACATTTTATTAGAAGCTGGGCAAGCGCGAGAGAGCCAGAACAATACGGGTTTAACCACGCCCATATAGCGTCGTGTTGCAGGAATGAAAGGAAAACACACAAGAGCTACATTTGGAGTTATTCGCCTATTTACGCGTTGTTAAGAAAACATGACATTTTGCCGCTTATTGAGCAAGAAATTCTAGTTTAATCAATTTTTTTAGGAGGATGTTTTAAAATGGCAAAAGCTAAAGCAACAGAGCAGGTAGTAGATATTCCTGCAATTAATATTAAGAAATTTCAAATTACTATCGTGGGTGACAGCTCACTAATAGTGCATAGGTTTGCTGAAAAAGCAAGAAAAGAGCTTCTCGACAGAGCCATGCAAAAAGCAAAAGCCGGGAGAGAAGCCAAAGAACCCGTCAAAGAATTTATTGATAGTTTATATTGGTTATCAGACAAGCCTGAAAAAAACACAGAAGAAGCATTTGAAAAGGCTATTAAAACAGGCGCAAGGTTTGGGTTTCCGTCTATTGCATTTAAAGCGGCGGCAGTTGCGGCAGGTTATAGATGCGGAATAACAAAGAATATGACGGTTGCTAATGGTGCTTTTCATATTGATGGTGAACTCGTTGAAATAAACGGTACACCTGAAATGAGAGAAGATGTTGTCCGTTTATCAGGGATAGGCTCACCACCTGAAATTCGTTACCGTGGAGAGTTTAAGAATTGGGAAGCCACTTTTACAGTTAAGTACAATGCAAGCGTTTTCAGCGCAGAACAGATTATCAATCTTTTCAACCTTGGTGGTTTTGCTTGCGGAATTGGCGAATGGCGTCCGGAGAAAAAAGGCAGTTACGGAATGTACCA
>CAZXTR010000050.1:2780-5199 GCA_964643615.1 uncultured Lactobacillales bacterium
GAGCGTTTTCCCGTTAAGGCACAAACAGCAGGTGAGGAATTAGAGCGAATACAGTCGCAATATAACGGTATATCCCCACAAGTTGTAGTAGAGGAATCAAAGCCCAAAGATGCAATATTGCACAAGTGTTTTGAATGGAATGATACAAAGGCAGCAGACAAGTACAGAGAACAGCAAGCTAGAGTATTAATAGCAAACATTGTCACGGTCAAGATTGAAGATGAACAAGAGGAAATTAAACCCGTCAGAGCGTTTATTAATGTTTTTGATTGTGACGAACCCGCAAAGTATGTATCGCTAGAAACCGCATTAAATGATGAAAATTACAAAAAACAAATGCTTGATAGCGCGCTTAAAGAGCTTAAATCATTTCAACAGAAATACAGTAATCTGCAAGAATTGACAGAAGTTTTCAGCGCAATTAACAAAATATCAGCTTAAAGCCAGAAGGGAGAAAGAACCATGATAGACAAATACGGTTATAGCTACATGGTTGTCTGTGACAATTGCGGCGAAGGTGCAGAGGCTGACACTTGGGATGATGCACTAGAGCTCATGCGTGACGATGGATGGCAGAAGAAGAAGAACGGCAATAGTTGGAATCATTATTGCCCTGAATGTAAGGAGAAAAAGAAATGAGCCAGAGAAGTTTTTACCGTGGAATATTCGTACTTATGACAGTTTTGTGTCTGCTTTTATTCGTTATCTTAATTACACTTCTAACCCGTGACAGTTGGCATCTTATCGAAACAGGCCACATTATAGCCATGATAGCAGTATTCGCATTGTTTCCGGTCTATGGTCTTATGTGCCACTACATGGGAAAACTGGACGAGCGCAACCGCCAGAGGGCAAGAATCAACGATTTTGTATCTACTTATTACACGACAGAACCGCACGGAATCAAATTCAGCCAGAAGCACAGAGATTACATATAAAAAAAGAACCCCATCAAAGGGGCTAAAGTAAAATCTCTATTTTAAAAATATCACAAGTGGGAGGAAAACACAAATGGATATTAACGAAAAAGTAATTATGTCACTTGAAACTTACAATAAATTATTCCTTGAAAACGCAACACTAAAGCATGAGCTGGATATAGCAAAAAAGAAGATAGAAGGAATATTCGAGTTTGAACCTATATACAGTGTCGAAAATCGTATGTCTGTGGCACTAACGGTAAGTGGTCAAGCTTTATATGAAGAATTCGCTGCGGCTCACCCAGAGTACAAATTTGATTCATCTAAACGTGTTAATTTTTATTCGGTAGCAGAGAAAAAGGCGGTCGAGGAAGATGCTTGAATACTTCCCCGAACCCGAAGAAGCCAAAGCCGACAGCCATTGCGAGAATTGCGGCAAGGCCCTGTACGTGGGCGACGCCATAGTAGACGACGATGGGCATATATGCGGTGATTGCATGGACAAAACAGCGTTAAAACGTGCAACGCGAAAAGATTTTATCGAATTTATCACATCGTGCAACTTGGAAGATCAATTTACACAATGGTATTACGGCGACAATATACGGACCTTAGAAATCGAGGAGGGTTTTAATGGATAAGTCAATGCTTGAACAACTCCAAACTCCGTTTTATGAATCAGATATCGAATGGCGCATCGGTAAAGTTATTGAAGATAAAAACATCGGTCTTGCAATGGCGTACATAACCAACAGGGCAATACAGGCAAGGCTTGACGATGTATGCGGCTCGTTTGGATGGAAAAATGAATTTGTTGAATGGGGAGATAAAGGGCAATTATGTGGCATCTCCATATGGGATGAAGAAAAAAAACAATGGGTTACTAAATGGGACGGAGCAGACGACACGAACTTTGAAGCCACAAAAGGTGGCCTATCTCAAGCCATGAAGCGTGCTGCGTATCAATGGGGCATAGGACGGTATCTTTACAATCTGCCGCCCCAATGGGTTGATGTGGAGAAAAAAGGCAACACCTGGTTAATGAAGGGAACGCCTAAAATCCCTATGTGGGCGCTTCCAGACACTAAAGCAGAATACATATGCGAAAGATGCCAGAATCCACTAATTGAAGGTGATGGCAAAACAATACCTCAGATTGTAGTTGGCTCTAAAAAGATATTTGACGGTAAAACGTATTGCCTTGATTGCATGAATATTGAATGGAAAGCCAAGCAACAAGCCAAGAAGCAACAAAGGATAATTAATTCCAAAGATACGCCAGAATGTTTAAAGTAACCAAAGACTAATAATGAACTAGGGGAAGGGTAACACCTTCCCCGGAAAGGGGCAAACATGGAAGATTGTTTCGCTATGAGTAACGGCGGTTGTGGGGCTTTAAAAGTCAACAAATGCCCTAAGAACTGCAATTTTTATAAAACGCATCAACAATTACGAATCGAACGCCAAAAGGCATATAACCGCTTAATGGAATTAGGGCG
>CAZXTR010000051.1:0-5195 GCA_964643615.1 uncultured Lactobacillales bacterium
GGGGAGGAATGCGGGCGGGTTTTTGAACCTTTCCTTTTTCGCTTCCGAATTTCGTGCCAGTTGGAAACTGGCACGCCACCTTTTAACTTATTTTATCAAATTCCAATCATTCAAAAAATAACCCATCTCATGATCTATATTTCCAAGATAAATTTTTTGGTCTCTGAATTTAACATTTAACGCATAGCCAGTATTATTATTGACGGTAAAAATAGCATTTTCTTTAATTTTCTTTTCTACTTCATTTGAAGGTAAAATCAAAAAACTATTTTTTAATCCGTCTCGTAAAACTAAAATGTAAAAAATATTTCCTTGATTAAATCTTTCAAACGATTTTTTTCTAATATGAAACGAGTATGTATCAAAGCTATTTTTACGAGCAGTTTTAACCTGAATACCAAAAAATTTATTATCTTTTATTGCTGAAATGTCCACGCCGACATCAACACTCATTATGCTGGCATTAAAACCTCTGAATAATAATTCACTGCAAACCAAATGCTCACCACCTTTTCCGATATATCCACCCTCTATTACTATTTTTTCTTCTTCTTCTTTTTCTGCCTCAATTATTTTTGGGGTCTGTTTTATTTCTTTTTTATTTTGATTAAGAGCAAAAACACCTCTTTCAGCCCTAACAAAATCAGAACCCTCTGCTTTTGTATTTATATCAACAGTAATAACTGCATTCATTGTTCTTTCTGGGTTTGCCCCTTCGGTTTCCAATATTCCAGATTCCAACGCTTGCTTTGTTATCTCGTTATAATGCAAAGGTGTTTTTGCCTTTCTTAATATTTCAATTGCAGATTGTTTAAAAGTATTCATAAATTTAATTGCAAACTACATAATGTAAATACTCAACTGTTTTATTCGTTGTAAAATTTCTATTCTCTGATTTATCGGCTTTGAACCTGTTATATTCTTTCGTAAAATTCCCATATTTTCCCCGCAGACTCATTATTTCTTGAATATCGTCTAAAGTCATTAAACCCTCGTTGTTGTAGCTTAAAAAGATATATTTCGCTTTTGCTTTCAAAATCAAGTCCTTAAACGCTTTTTTTACCTGTGTTCTTGAACAATAAAGCGATTTTTGATTTTGATATTCTCGCAAGCCAGTTTTTCCGTGAATTTTGGGATTATCATATTTTGCGATAGTTTCAAGCATATGATAATTTGTCGCATATTGTCTTTGATTGTATGGCGGATCTAAATATAAAATATCACCCGCAATTTTTCCTGCTACCTTATTTATATCCTCGTTAAAAACTTCGTGGTCTTGGTCGTTTATTATCAATTCAGCGGGTTTCAAAATTAAATTATTTTGAGCCGTCTTTTTTAGTTTTTTCAGAAAAGCACCATATACGGAAGCCGTATTTGCGTATTTATCAATTGATTCAACTAAACTTGTGATCAAAAAATAGTATTCATCATCAGAAATTAAATTTTCCTTTTTCCAATTTTCAATTTTTTGACGGATAGCGTCACAACGCATTCCGTTTTCATCGGAAAAATATTGTCGTGGTTCTGTCTGATTTTTTGATCCCCCAAGACAATAATTTTTATAAATAAAACCCTTTACACCTTTTAAATCTGATAAATAATTACAGACAAAATTTTTCCTATTTTTTACATCAATGCTTTTTAAATTAGGAATTTCTTTTGCCAGTTTTGCAAAATTTAATTCCTTATGATTTCCGATGTAATGTCTATTTAAAACATAGCTGTAATATTGAATATCGTTAGCAATTATTTTATAACCTTTTGTTTTAAAATACCTCCCAACAATTCCAGTTCCCGCAAACAAATCGCAAAAAGTATCGCAGTTTTTATCAACTACTTTATTTATTGATTCTTCCAAGAATTCCAACAATGATAATTTACTGCCGATATAATTCATAATTTTAGTTATGCAATAGAATTACAAAACAAGGCACTTTATAATTTTTCTCACCAAGATTTTTATGCTTGTAGGTGAAATTAATTTCAACTGGATTATTTAGGTCAGTTTTGTTTATTATCTCTCTAATTTTATCAATTGAAACATCCTCATCAATATAAACAACCAATAATCTTGGGTCAGCCCCAAATCTGCCTTCATCTTGGTATTTATAAAGATACTCCGCAACAAGTTCGGGTTTTTTGATTGCCACTTCTCGCCATTCATCTTTAAAGTGTCTTTTAAATTCATTTGTCGGACTTTTTGCAACTTTTTGATCAAAAGAAACTCCGTTGATAAAGAAATCAACGCCCCGCCTATGGTTTAATGTCGGTAAAATATTATTATTTTTTTCAAAAATCAATGTTTCTATAAAATCATTCCTAACTGTGTTTATTTCTTTTATTCGTCTATATTTTACCGCAGCAACTTTCACTTTTTCATCCTTAACAAATCCGTTTTCTTTTTCAGAATTTACTCGTTGTACAAACTCGTCAAAAGCGCCTTGCGAAAATGGCCATGCAATATCGCCCAATTTCAACGATTGCCATTCTTTGATAAGCACATCCATTGCATTATCAGCTTCTTTTCCGCTTTTGTATTTTTCGGTCTGTTTGAAAATATCTCTGATTATCTTTTTGCTTTCCTCATAATCCCAGCTATCAACAACGGCTTTCCAAAGTTCCTTTGTTTCTAAAACTAAAACTTTTTTACCCGCATTTTGTCCACGGCTAATGGTTTTGAATTTTAAGGCAGATATTGGCTTAATTTCATTTAATCGCAACAAATACTCGGTTGCTTTTTCTTGGCTACCGATAATTTTTCGCGCTAAATCGTCTGATAATTTTGATTTTATGTATTCCATAATTATTTTTTGAAAATTAAAATATATTCGTGTTTAAAAATATAATAGTCGCTTGAAAGCGCCCTGTATCGCCAAATCCCTTCTTTATTTTGTTTGGCGCGGTTGCCCGCCATATTTTTAATTATAATACTTTTTAGCGTCAATCCCAATTTTTGCGCTTCATTCATACAATAAAATCCCAAGGGTATCCATTTTCCAGCTGTGTATTTATCGCCGATGACAATTGCTAAATATCTGCCATTTTCTAAAATTTCAATTGTATTTTTTAAAACCTCTGCGAACTTCCCTAAAAATTCTTTTAGAGATTTGGCATTTGATAAATCATCTTTTAAATCACTGAATTTAATTATATCAGCATATGGTGGGTGTAAAATTGCCAATTGGATATTTTTCTTTTTGTGATTTTTAAAAACTTCTTTTACTTTTTCAAAAGTTTCAATTTTTGTGCTATCGCCAACAATCAAATCAGAAAAATTATTTTTTGGCTCAATATTTTTACCGACATAATCAACAAGCTTTTTTTGAATATCTACGCCGATAAAATTTCTGTTTAGACTTTCTGCTTCATAGGCAGTTGTCCCGCTTCCTAAAAATGGATCAAAAACAATTTCATTTTTCTTGGTATATCTCAAAATTAACTGGTGTGGAATTTGCGGGATAAAATTGCCGTGATAAAAGCCGTTATGTTTTCCTGTTTTATCTCTTTCGGGAATAATCCAAAGGCTATCAGTCAAAATTTCTGATTCTTTCCAGTTATCTAAATTTAGGTCATTAAAAATTGGCATAATTATTTTCTCGTTATTAAATCATACGCCAAACTGGCGAGTGAAATGTAATGAATTGCTAAATTTTTATCCAAATCTTTGGCGGGCGTGTGTGCTTTCTCATTTCGCAAAAATTGAATAGACATATGCAAAAATTTCACACCCTCGAAAAAATCTTTTTCGGCATCGCTCTGCGGTTTCCGTCCGAAAATTTTTTCTTGGTTTGTTTCTGCAAAAGCCTCGTGCGCTTTTTCTTTGCCTGTAATATCTTTGAGTTTTTGCCGAACAATTTTATACGCTTCTTCTACGGCGTTAAAGTAATGCCCGCTATTGAGTAATTTTTGAACATGGTCAAAAACTTCTTTTTGTAAAGTTATGTTGATGTTGCCGTTTTTGAAAGTGGCTTGAGATTTATTTTCTACTTTCGTTTTTGTTCCAAGAAGTTTTTCTCCGATATTTTTTGCGGCGTTCATTCTGTCGGCTGGGAAATCATCTCTTTTTAAATTATCCAATAAAATTTGGTTTTCAATATATTCAATAAGTTTCAATACGCTTTTACCGACAGTCTTTTCGTCTGCTTTTAACCACAAACCACGCATACGATTGGCTTTTGAACCGCTTGCGTAGTTATATTTTTTATTGTAAATATCAATCCCCACATCATCTCTAAAAAATTCTCCCATTGTCCGATCTGAAAAATTCAAAACATAACCACCGCCCATTTGGAATAGTTTTTCAAATATTTGCTTTTCAAGTGTGGTTAAGTTTGCCATAGTTTTTCGGTTATTTTCCGCTTTCAAAACTTCTCCTGCGTTCATCAAGCGTTTCGCCGTCATACATCCAATAATCAGTTCCAGCTACGCCATATTTATACCCAAGTATTTTTTGAGCCGATTGGGATAAACTTGTTTTTTTTCCGTTAAATTCAATAGAGTTAGCCCCATGCGTATCAATGACTTTTGCCTTGATATTTTCGTCGCGACTAAAATATAATTCGGCACCGACAGGAATTTTCACCATTTCAAAATTAAATCTGCCTCGTATTTTTCTTGCGTCATTAAGCGCGTCCTGATCTTCTTTTGATTCAACAATATCTTTCTGGGGAGTTATGTTTTCTATTTCGGCTAACTTCAAAGCCGCGACTACACGCTCGGGCGCAACATTGAAAAATTCTCTTTTCGGATTAACGCGATTGTCGTCAAAAGCGTCGTGGAGTTGGTGTTCTACAAAATGAGCATTCTTTACTATACATGCGTAGAAAACAGTAAATGGCAAGGGAATGCTCGTGGACGCACTTAATTCTCGGACGCGTTGCTCAAGATTGTTATTTGTCTTTCCAATCTTGACATATCCGGGCATTGCTTCGTTTGTAAGTATGTAAATAATCTCGTTCATATTTTTTATTTCATTAAAACATCAAGCGAAACACCCAATGCGTCTGCGATTTTTTTGACTGTATCAATGGTAGGGTTTGGCGTTGAGCCAGCTTCAATTTTGGCGATAGTATGAAAAGCCAAGTCCGCCTTTTTTGAAAGTTGATCTTGCGAAATACCGAGCTTGTTTCGGTACTTCTTTATATTCTCGCCAATTGTGGATTTTTCGTTTGACATATTCGTATAGTTTTACTATG
>CAZXTR010000052.1:0-4708 GCA_964643615.1 uncultured Lactobacillales bacterium
AATCGCAGAGCTTAATGGCGTTGTCGGCCCGGAGCTGATAGAGTTGAACCAGCACCGAGTCTGGAATTATCTTGCCTGTGGCAGGCTTTGTACCCTTCTTGAGCAGTTTTCCGATTTTTTTGTTCGAAGCAGCCGGCTTATTAAAGGCATTGTCCAGTATGGCCTCTGTCAGCAGTCGCTCTGTAGGATTTAGCATTCTTTTATGCTGCTCATATAGCTTTTGAGCCTGGAAATAATGATCCTTGTCCAGGTAGAGACTGATCTCGCTGAAGGGCGTATTGTTTTCCGGTCCCGGATAATTGTTTTGTGCCGAGGCTGTGAATATCCATAGGCCGACCAGAAGCAATAGTACCGGGAGATTAGCTTTATTCAGTTGCCTGATTTGCTTCGGCTTGATCTGACTGTTCATTATCTTCTGTCTCTTCGGGTAGCATCATTTCTTCCGCTTTTTCCAGTTGAGTTTGCTTCTGTTCAGTTGCTTGTTTTTCTCTTCCTTTGCCTTTGCCTTTGCCCTGAGCCTGGGTGTACACAAAAGCGGAGCCTATAAAGAGGGCTATGGAAAACACAATAATCTTTTTCATAACTGCATAATTTTAAGAAGAATGGAAATCAAAAAGCATAACAAAAATAAACAAATACCGTGGCAATGTGCTATTTGAATGTTATTTCTTCTTGTTCCATTTAACTCAGAAGTTTACTTAACTTTGCACTTGGAAAACCATTCACATCCGCATTCTTATTGTTGATCAGTCCGGACTTCATTTTTGGAGCTCTAAGCTTTTAAATAATGTTTTAATCACTTGAGTCGCTGAATCAAAAGAGGATTCATAAGTCTTAGCGCTAAACTCAGACAATATGGTTTGTAACCGAAGAATCAAATAGTATCTTTGCTTTAAGATTATGTTCCATATAAGCATGAGCATTTAGGGGACTTTTTCAAAAAACAACGCTTGCAGGCAAATTAGAAGAATATAGGTTGTATATTGATATTCACATAACTAGAATACTAATTGCTTAAAATATGAAAGAGTATTCAATGTGAGTAAAGGATATTTCACATTAAATCGTTATTTTTGCGACTATTCAATTACCGAGGAAGTCGGCTTTTCGATTAACAACAATACCTATGATAAACAATGTAATAACGTCTTTCTCGAACAATAATCTGATTCAATTTTTTAGGAAACAGAATCCTGCTTTTGAGGATTATGAAGAAAATTTGTCGGACATAATTCGGGGTCTCGATAAGTTCAGCAAACTGATAAAACTGGGAGAAATTTCATACGACAACACCGATAAGTTGATGGTGTTTAGTTGTTCATATCAGGGCGAACTCAGTTCCAGGAGTTCACGCAAAGCACAATATGAAATCGCTAAAAAAGCACTCAAAGAGGACTTCAAGGATGGGGCTGTGTTCGTTTTTTATGACCAATCCGGAAAATTTCGGTTTAGCTTTATCCGCCGGAATTACGGAGATAAGAGGCAAAAGTTTACTCCCTGGAGGAGATATACGTTTTTTGTTGATCCCCAAAAACCGAATAAAACATTCAAAAAGCAAATAGAAGGCTGTAAGTTTGACTCACTGGATACAATCAGAAAGGCCTTTTCGATTGAAGCTGTTACAGATGAATTTTACAATAATTTCAAGCCTCATTTCGACAGGATGGCTTCTCAAACATTGGGAGATGCACGTTTTGAGATTAAACAGGATTTGGCATTGCTGTTTGTTATCCGGACTATCTTCATTGGTTTCGTTCAAAAAAGAAGATGGTTGGGAGACGACGATGAATTTTTGCAACATTTCTGGCAAGAATACAAATTGAAATCCTTTGGTTCCAACGATTTTTATAAACGCTGGCTGGAGCCTTTGTTTTTTGAAGCATTGAATACCGCTCCGGGGTCTGTGGTTGCCTATCAGAACAATGAGTTTTCTGACGAAACAAAAGCTGCATTAAAAATGGCTCCTTATCTCAATGGTGAACTATTTAAAAGAAAAGATAAAATTGACACCAACGGTCTTATCATCCCCGATCAGGCCATTGATGCTTTTTTTGAGTTTTTATTTCAATATAATTTTACCATCGAAGAAAACACCCGATACGACGAAGATTTGGAGCTGAACCCGGAATTTTTGGGAATTATTTTCGAACGACTCGTCAACAAAGAGAATGGAGCGGTATACACCCCACGTACCGAAGTAGATTTCATGTGTAGAATGACTTTGGTAAAATGGTTGCAAAAAACGACGCGTGTTGACATAAAAGATTTATACCACCTCTTCTTCAAAGAAATATCTATTAATGGGAATTATGAAGATTATCAGAAAGAAGGCGATTTTTCAATAGAAGAATTAAAATTGCTGATTAAAAGTTTGAAATCGGTTTCAGTTTGCGACCCGGCATCGGGTTCCGGTGCTTTCCCGGTGGGCATGATGCAGGTGCTGAATGAAATACTGGAACTTCTTCAAAATAGAGATAAAGCCCCGGATGAATATAAAAACGAAGATGCTTTTGATAGAAAAAAAGCGATTATCATCAATTCACTCTATGGTGTGGAGGTAAAACGTTGGGCAGTTTGGATTAACCAATTGCGTTTGTGGCTTTCGCTGTTCGTGGATATTCCCGCGGAAAGAGAAAATGAATTCAGGTATAATCCCAAGCCTTTATTACCCAATCTGGATTTTAAGATACGTTGCGGTGATAGCTTGGTGCAACGCGTTGGGAATAAACTTTTCCCGGTTCATGCGCACAACCATTCGTTAAGTGCCGGATTAAAAGCCAAAATCAATATACTGAAAAAAGATAAAATCGCTTTCTTTTACAATCAGGGTGTATCAGCACAATATATAAGAAAGGAAGAAAACTCTATTTTTAGAACAATTATTGATGAACAAATTAAAGAAAAGAAAAAGGAACTACTTGTCTTGAAACGAAGGCCTGAAGCAACTCAAACGTCTCTTTTCGAATCTGTTGTGTCATCAAAACAACTTGAAATAATTTTTGACGCTGAAAGGATTGAAGCTCTGGAGCAAGAGATAAACATATTACAGGAGGAAAGAACCTGTATTTCTGATGAACATCCCTTGATATGGAACATCGAGTTTGCCGAAATTTTTTATGAAAAAAAGGGTTTCGACATCATCATTGGCAATCCTCCTTATGTCCGCCAGGAAGATATTGGCGATCCCTATGGTAACCTACAGCCGAAAGAGTATAAAGCGGCTTTGCAGGAAATAATCCGCGAGGAATATCCGGCCTATTTCAGGAAGAAAGAGCCCATTGACGGGAAAAGTGACCTATATGCCTACTTTTATCTCAAAACCCTTCGTTTGCTCAATCCGCTGGGTGTGCATTGTTTTATTTGTTCCAATTCCTGGTTGGACGTGGGGTATGGCGTGTGGATGCAAAAATTCCTGCTCAATCATTGCCGGGTACATTTTATCCTCGATAACCAGGCCATGCGTTCTTTTGCCAGTGCCGATGTCAACACCATCATCTCGGTGATGGATGCTCCGGTTCGTCAACGAAACACCCTGGATACTGCCTTCGAATATAAATTCGTGGCATTTAAAAAGCCTTTCGAGGAAGTTATTTTCTCCGATAACCTGATAGCCATCGAAAATCAACAGGGCAACATCCTGAACAACGAAGCCTTCCGTTCGTATCCGGTTGCTATGGCTGATTTGATGGAGGAAGGGTCTGAATTTGAGGAAAATAATGGCATGGATACAGGGGTGTATGTGGGAGACAAATGGGGTGGAAAATATCTCAAAGCACCTGAATTAGTTTTAAAAACACTAAAGTCCAATTTGGTTTTTCCTTTGAACAAAATTGTATCGTTAAAATATGGTTTAAAAACAGGAAAAGTTAAATTTTTTTATATTGATAATGAGAACATAAATCAAATAGAACCAGATTTTCTGTTTCCAGCCGTTGTTTCTTCTCAACACTTAAATCAGATTTTAATTCAACCAACTCATTTTATATTCAATTGTAGTAAATCAAAAGATCAGCTAAAGCACACCCATGCTTTAAGATACATTGATTGGGGAGAACAAAAAAATATGAATTTGGGGACTTCGGTTGAGTCTCATAGACCTTTCTGGTACTCAATTGAATGCCCTACGATAGAAACTGTTTTCTTTCAATTTTGGGATAAACGGTTTTTTACTCCATATTCAAAGGAAATCATAACATGCTCTAACAACTTCTGTTATGGGATATTCCATATTAATAAAAATATTGGTAGGATCATTGTAAATTCAACTTTCTTTTTTCTTCAAATTGAACTTTTTGGACTAAATTCACAAGGACAAGGTGTATTGACGACATACATGGAATACGATTATACTTTTATTAAAATGCCTATTCCCGAAGTTGATAATGAAAGATCAATAAATATTTTAAGCAATATAGAAACAAGAGAGATATTAGATATCTTCCAAGAATCCGGCATCGACCCCACATCCCCCATCCCCATAGAAGAACAAGAGCCACAACCCTTACCCGACAGAAAGGAGTTGGATGATGTGATTTTTGATGCCTTGGGCTTGGATGCCGAAGAAAGGAAAGAGGTGTATCGGGCCGTGTGCCGGTTGGTTTGGAATAGGGTGAGTAAAGCCAGAAGTGTGTAATAAGTACAATTAATCGAAAAACATCTATGTCACTCCCCATTAACATAAGCGATTTACTTCACGGCCGCACCATCG
>CAZXTR010000052.1:4718-5115 GCA_964643615.1 uncultured Lactobacillales bacterium
GGAAGAATTTGATAATGAACTAAAAAAATTAAAATCAAAGTAAGCAAGAGTGATAAAAACAAAGCAACAGATTGCTCACCAAAACTAATCAACAATGGCTTTACCGGTTAACATATCAGAACTAATCCACGGAAAAGTGGTGGAATGGGAACGGCTCGAGTTCAAGAAAGGCTGGAATCCGGAGGAAATACTGCATTCAGTTTGTGCTTTTGCCAACGATATCAACAACTGGGGTGGTGGTTATATCATTATTGGTGTTGCCGAAAAGGATGGTCAACCCTTGCTGCCCCCATCAGGGTTACAACAAAATCAGCTCGATGCTATACAAGGCGAAATCATCAAATTGGGAAATCGCATATCGCCAACCTATTTCCCAATCTGTCAGCCTTACTTGTAT
>CAZXTR010000053.1:0-2305 GCA_964643615.1 uncultured Lactobacillales bacterium
ATAATCCGCCAATGCCTAGCGTTGTGTTTGTGAAAAAACGACCTAATGTTTGTGCACTTTGCTCGAACTCACCTTGTAAAACAGCATTTACAAAGATAATGGGTTGTTTTAAATTTGTGGAAAAATTTGTAATGCCAGTTCTAAAAAACTCAGGAGTGACGAAGCGGTAAAAACGACTAACTGGTTGGAAGATATATTTGTTGATTCTCAAATTAAAGGTAGTCGTGACACGATTTATTGGCTCTAACGGGTCGTTTGTTTGTTTGTAAATTTCTCTTTCAGTAGGGTTCGTTGGTGTAGTCGCACAAGCACAAAGAAAGGCGCAAATGCCCATTAAAAATATATAAAAATATTTTGAAATTCTTGTTGATGTCATTGTACTTTTTCGCCCTTTTTTATTCCTATCAGTTTAATTTTTTTTTTTTGTTTGGCAACTAATTTTTTTAATTCTTTTCGAATTGTTGGAATGACATCTTCAACTTTTTGAACGAAGGTAATGGTTTGTACATGTTTCGGTTTAACGAATCCATCTCTGATTAATTGGTGAAGTAAAGATTTTAATCCGTGGAAAAAATCGTCAATATCTAAAATTATAATGGGTTTGTTTAACAGCCCTAACTGTTTAAGTACCATCAATTCAAATAATTCGTCCATTGTGCCAAGACCTCCAGGGAGCACGCAAAACGCGTCAGATGTTACGGTCATTGCTACTTTCCTTGTGAACATGCGTTGGTAGACTTTTAATTCGTCTATGTTAGACTTTCTTAGAGTGGGGTGTTCTATGTCAAATAAATGTTGAATTGTCACTCCCGTCACTCGTCCTCCTCCTGTTTTTGCTCCTTCGGCAACAGCTTTCATAATACCAGTTCCTCCAGCTCCGAACACAAGCTCTAATTCATTTCTTGCAATATCAAAGCCTAACTGTCTTGCCTTTTCTTCATATTCGATTTTATTTCCTGATTTTGTTCCGCAGAAGACACATACTTTTTTTAAAGTAATCATCAAAATAACCTTTTTTAAAAAAATTTATTGTTTGTTCACTTTTTCTTTTTACAATCTCTCTAAAAAAGGGTAATGTTAATTAGAGAGAAATGCAATCATGAAATGTATTAGAACTTTGTTTTTATCTTTATTTTGTTTGCTTCCTTTTTCTATTTTGGCGGAGAATAAGGATGTTCCGTTATTTGAAACTTTGGAAGAAAAGGTAGCTCAATCTAAAGAACAAAAAAATACGGTCTCTTTGCGGTCGGGAAAAACAACCGAATCGATGCACCACCCTAATATTGGTAAAAAAGCAAAAACGGGCAATGAAATTAAAATTGCTCCATTTCGTGCTACGACAATACCGCTCCAAACGCCTGATGCGAAGGAAATGAAAGTTCCTTTTGGAGAAAAGGCGCCGTCTGCTGTCGTACAGGAGGAAGAAACAGCAACCTCTCTTGCTTCTAGTTCAAATTTTGCTGTGCGTGACATTCGTATTGTATCTTCCGAGCAAAAGAAAAATAATGAAGAAAATACAGAAAAAGGGGAAAGTTTAGAAACATTTGCTCCCACTTTGAAAGACGGAGCCTCTATAGAGGCTGTAGGTCAATTTGTTCAACAGCCCATTGTCATCGAAAAACCCGCATATCCTTTGTTTGATTCATTGCCTGATGTGACGAAGTTTGATGTAATGGGAATTAAATTGTATATGAATCCAGAAGAAATTGTTGAAATTGGGAGCGATAATGGGTTCGGTGTTGCTCGTGTGGTTTACGCCATTCCCACGTTCATGACGAGTGATTTTGAAAAACAATGTCGGAAAGAGGGGTTGGTTCAAGTGCAATTAATTCATGATTGTGTTCGAAATTTAGCTCAAGATAGAGAGGTTTATTATATCTCGGAATTACGCCTTGAAAATAAAACGACGAAAGAACAAATTGTTGCTTCGTTTGTATCGGGGTTGACGCAAAATCAAGCATATCGTATTGATTATACTGCTTTTGGGGATAATTCTTTGGGAACGTCTTACAAAGATATTGCGCAAAAATCTATTCGTAAAGAAACTTTTTGGAAGCTCGTTTTTGCTAAATACGGCAATCCAAATTTTTCCAATAAAATGTTGTGGGGAGACCCTCGTAATGCATATATGCAAGTTTTTATGGAAAAGAATTCTTTAGATGGGCGTATTATTATCGATGACAAAGAATTTTTGTATAAAGATATGGATGTGGCAGTTCGAGAAAACCAAGATAAGGAATCTTCTTATTTGTTTTCTTTCTATAAAACATTAGGTATTTAAAATATTTTTATTTGAAGTACATTT
>CAZXTR010000053.1:2405-5018 GCA_964643615.1 uncultured Lactobacillales bacterium
GAAGGTAAGAAAGTTGCAGCTTTAGATTTAGACGGTCGGCAAGGTACTTTGTCTAGATATTTACAAAATCGCAAGGCTTTTTCTATAAAAAACGGTCTTTCTTTGCCTATGCCAGATTATGTACGAATGAATAATATATCAAATGAACTTTTGTTTTTGCGCTCACAATTGGAACGACTAGCGGATGATTACGATATCATAGTGTTAGATACTCCTGGAGCTGATACAGCCTTAACCCAGGAAGCATTATTTCAAGCAGATACTTTGATTACGCCAGTAAATGATAGCTTGTTGGACTTAGATATTTTGGGCGTTATTGATGAAGAATCTTTTTGTGTAAAGGGGCCTAGTCACTACGCAGAACGTATTTGGTCTGTTCGTCAGAAACGCAATTTGATGAAAAAAGAAACTTTGGATTGGATTGTTGTACGTAATCGCTTGTCTCCTTTAAAGACAAAAAACAAACAAATTATTGAGAATGTTTTGAAGACACTGGCCGAAAGGATTCATTTTTCGATTTCTGGAACAGTGACGGATCGTGTTGTCTTTCGTGAATTGTTTTTAAAAGGGCTCACTATGATGGACTTGCGCGAAGATGGTTTAAAGATGCCTCTGTCTATCTCCAGTATAGCTGCAAGACAAGAAGTTCGTTTATTGGCAAATGCTGTTTTTAAAAAAAGTGTTTGAAATAATTTACTAATAGCAGTAGCATTCCCTTATCGCTTTAACAAAAGAGAGGGAGTGTAAGAATGAATATTCGTGAAATCGCATCTCATCCATTTGACGATCAAAGGCCGATGACATCTGGATTGCGTAAAAAAACATCTGTTTTTGAAAACACACCTCATTATTTAGAAAATTTTATTCAATCTATTTTTGATACTATCCAAGCGACCGGAAAAACGTTGGTTGTTGGTGGCGATGGTCGTTATTTTAATCTTTTTGCCATTCAAATAATTATTAAAATGGCTGCAGCAAACGGTGTGTCCCATCTTTTAATTGGACAAAATGGGATTTTTTCTACCCCAGCTGTTTCTGTTGTTATACGCAAGTTTAGGACAGATGGGGGCATTATTTTATCGGCAAGTCACAATCCCGGAGGTAAAGACGGTGATTTCGGCATTAAGATTAATGTAGAAAATGGGGGCCCTGCTCCAGAAACAGTAACCCAAGCTTTGTTCGAAAAAACAAAGAAAATATCTTCTTATAAAATTTTAGATATCCCTGATGTTGACTTGAGTAAATTGACAACAGTGAGCGTTGGTGATATGTCGGTGACAATTATGGATTCTGTTGCTGATTATGTTGAAATGATGGCTCAATTGTTCGACTTTGATAGTATTCGTCAACTTTTAAAATCTGGCTTTAAAATGACGTATGATGCATTAAATGCGGTAGCAGGCCCTTATGCAGTGGAAATTTTCGAAAATCAACTGGGAGCCCCAAAAGGTACTGTTAAAAATGAGATTCCTTTGCCCGATTTTGGAGGAGGGCATCCAGATCCAAATTTGACATATGCAAAAAGCTTTGTTGATAGGATGTATAATGGTTCATTTGCTCCAGATTTTGGTGTGGCATCGGATGGAGATGGTGACCGTAATATGATATTAGGAAAACACTTTTTTGTAAGTCCTTCAGATAGTGTTGCTATTTTATCAGCAAATGCGACGTTAGTGAAAGGTTATACATTTGGGTTAAAAGGGGTTGCACGTTCAATGCCAACAAGTAGCGCGTTGGATAAAGTGGCCGAAAAGTTGCATCTTAATATTTACGAAGTTCCTACTGGCTGGAAGTTTTTTGGCTCTTTGATGGATGCTGACCTTATTACGATATGTGGAGAAGAAAGCTTTGGAACGGGATCTTCTCATATTCGAGAAAAAGATGGCATTTGGGCGGTTTTATTTTGGTTGAATATCATTGCAAAAAAGCAACAATCCGTTCAACAAATTGTTGAAAATCATTGGAAAGAATTCGGGCGTAATTATTATATGCGTTGTGATTATGAAAATGTTGATGTGGAAAAAGCTCGCCAAATGATGGATGCTTTGCAATCTATTTTACCTATGATAAAGGGAAAGAGTTTTGGAACTTATTGTGTGCAACTGGCGGATGATTTTACTTATATTGATCCTGTGACGCACGAAAAAACAGAAAAACAAGGAGTGCGTATTTTATTTACCGATGGCTCTCGATTGATTTTTAGATTGTCTGGAACTGGCACACGAGGGGCTACTGTACGTTTGTACATTGATAAGTATGAACCCGATTTATCTCGGCAAAATCTTGATCCTTCGGAATTTTTAAGTGATTTAGTGCATGTTGCGTTGGATATTTCTGAATTAAAAAAATATATTGGACGTGAAGATGCGGATGTTATTACGTAATCTTTTTGAAAATGAGCTTGACAAAAAAAATGTTTTTTGACATAGTTATGCCCGCGTGGGGATATAGCTCAGCTGGGAGAGCGACGCGTTCGCAATGCGTAGGTCAGGAGTTCGATCCTCCTTATCTCCACCAATTTTTAAGAGAACCTATAAAAGGCTCTCTTTTTTTATACCCTATGACTTTCACCCCAAGATGAGTCCAGATGGGAGTAGAGTAAACCCATCATAA
>CAZXTR010000054.1:0-4691 GCA_964643615.1 uncultured Lactobacillales bacterium
TTCAGATATGCGGAAGCTCCAAAATTTGACATTGAGTGGACAAACAGATTCTCATTTAAGTCCTCCTTTTGCACATTCATTGCACTGCTATTGCACATTTTTAGCCTCCTTCGGACACCAATAAGGGGTTGGAACTCTAATTTTTCCTTCCTTATCTGTTTCAAGAATTGCTTTTGCTATTCCGTATTTTGCTTCACCAATGCAAACATAGAGATATTTTTTATCTATGCTTTTACTAAACAGCTTTATTAAGTGTTCGCACCTATTACAGATTTTCATCCTCCTACCTCCCTTAATTTTGGAACTTTCCTCCATGCAATCACATTTATCTCTCCTAAAAATATCATTAATTCGGCTTGGTAATAAACCATTTCCACTCTTTTAATGGTTTTTAGCACCTCGTTGTAACGATTTACTTCTTGCCCGTATTCACTCACTATGTATAATCCGCTTACCTTTGGTTCTTCTTCAGAACACGGAATCCAGTCATTTTGGTCGTCAATGTAGTGCTTTGGGATAGGCAACCAATAAACAACATCTTCAGGACGAAAGCCGACATAAAGAGGTGAATCTGGCGTTTGTCTAATTCCAGTTGTATAGCTTCCAATAAATTGAGTGATAAATATTGAGCTATCTTCCCTTTTTCTTGCTACGAAACAGAATATATCCTCTTTGGGGGGTTGGTTGGCCGAAATCCATTTATACATTTTGCGTTTCCTTCTCCGCTTCCACCTCTTGAATAACGCTGAAGCGAACAATAATTTTGATAAACCCATCTTTGTAAATTCTCTCAAAGTGGTTACAACAATCCCGCACTTGTAATTTCCCGCCCTCTCTTTCTTGTATGAGTGTTTTCCCACCGCAATAGGGGCAAGCCGCTTGATAATGGGCAATTACCTTACTCGTCATATCCGTCCTCCTCGGTGTCAACTAAATGCGCCCCCTTAAAATATACTTTTATAGGCCTTATCTTTGCTTCTAAGTGGCTATAATGTTCGCAACAGCTCTGGACACTTAGCCCATCCTCCATTTCCTTTATTTTTGTTACTCTCTTACAAAAAGGGCAAATTGTTTTATAATGGTGACCGATTACTTTATTCATTATTTTCCTCCTCAATCAAAACTTTTTTTTCATCTTCACAGAAAATTGCGAGCGGCCTGTCTTCGTATACACAATCATCCGTCTTTTCATATTCAAATCCCTTATAATGCGAACAGCGTCTTTCATTTTCTCCAAACCGATTGATAACGTTACAAAAGGGACAAGTTGCGATTCCTTGGATAGCTGACATTTTTACGCCTCCTCGATTTTTAAATAAGTTTTTTTAAATTTATACTCAGCCTTTCCCAGTCTCCCTTTTCTGTTTTTTAAAACTGCAATTACGATCCTTTCCTCACTATTTTCTTGAAATTCAGGCTTATTCATATCTGGTCTCCACATACCAATGATAAAATCTGCCGCTTCTTCAACTACTCCGCTATCTCTTGCCATGTCTAAGCTAATTTCTTCTGCTCCTGTTTTCCCCATTCTTGATGTTTGGTGAAGATAAAGAATGGCTATGTCCAATTCTTTGGCAAGTTTTTTTAGCAACCTGGCTAATTCAGAAGTAACCTCATAAGCCGTTCCTCTCCCCCCTCTCATTCTTCCAAGATAATCAATACATACCAATGGAGGTATTTGGTTTATCTTATCTCTTGCCGCAACCTGGATATATTCTTTTAAATCCTCATAGGTGAGCATATCTTCATCTACAACATATAAACTCTTGTAGAAATGAGAAACTAAAGAATGGAGGGTATCAGCGGCTTTTTCTAATAAAAAACCTTCTTCAACTCTTCTTCCTGGTTCTTCTGTGGATATTTGAACCGTTCTTTCGTAAATCTGAGCTAATGGTTGTTCAAGGGAGAAAAACAATACTGGTATTCCCTGACCTGATATAACATTGCGGATCACGTTAAGCAGAAAAGCAGTTTTTCCAACACCGGTTCGAGCCATGACTTCACATACTTCACCCGGAGCAATGCCTCTTAAATGCCAATCGAGACTTTTAAAACCTAATACTATTTTTCTTTCTTTCAACCTGGCAATATATTCCTCATATTTAATTCTGGCCTCATCAATGGTGTATATTTTATCTGCTGTTATTTTTTCATCTTCTTTCCCTTTTAATTTACATTTTGGATCACAATATTCAGAAAGGATGGAATCCCTGCAACCAAAATCATAGTTACCACCTAAAGCTGATTTAAATACCTTTTCAACCTGGTTTATATCCATTGGTGGGTTATTCCTGGTATTCCAAGCGTGTAACATACTTTGAACCATATCAGATGGAAATTCCTTCAGCCAATGAACCCCTAACCGTAAACAAGCATTATCCCTGTTCCCCTGTTCTACTCCATTCATAAGGTTGTAATAGCAAAGTTTAGCCCCTCTCGGCGGTACAATCTTATCGATAGTTTCTTCATTGTTTTTTACTGGTTTATTGGCTTTTTTTTGACATGATCGATATAGCTCCCTTAATATTTCGCTGTCATTTTTTATCTTATTTGTTTGTAATTTTCTTGGTTCCTTGGCCAATTCTTTTATTTCATCAATCGAACAATTTAATATTTCACTCGGCAAAAGTTGAATTTTATAGAGGCCCGTTTTGGAATTGATAGTATTATTTAAGCGAAACAACCGCACATAATCATATATTGAGGTATCAATTTTAACGTCTTCGGTTAATTCTTTGGCTATTTCTCGGAATACCATAGGCATATCATCAGAAGGTTGATAATCAAACAACCCAGCCGGAATTAAAACATGAAACCCCTTGGCACCAGAAAAAAACAACCACAAGCCATCAAGATCTAATTCATAATGTTTCAACAATTTTTCTAATAAATTTTTAGTGTTTTCATGCGCTTCTTGCAAGTTGTTCGAATCAATATCAACTGGAAAAAAATCGGCATAAACCAACCCCTTATATCCCTTCACAGTTTGGTTTTGGTCAAAATACTCCTTAAACTGTTTTGGGTAACGGAATAGCGTTCGATAACAATCAACGCCATTATCCGGAATTTTTAGTTCACTGGCCATTAAAATATTTCCACGATTTTGTGCCCCATTAAAAGCTACTTCGATCCATTTAAATTCTGGGTATCTCATTAAAATTCTCCCGGCGGCAAAGTAAGATCACCAAGAGTAGGGTGGCTCTGGGGCGGAAATTTATCGATGTATTCTTCAAAGGGGGTAGTGTGTCCAAAGAAGGTTTTGGCTAATTTTATATATCTTTCTTCGGTATTTTTATTTTTACATTCAAGAGCATAGTTTTTTGTTGCTTTCAACAATTGATCATGAGTAAACCCTTCTTTTATTCTAATTTGGTATTGGTTATAAGCTCCGTTTTTTTCAACTTTGCGAGGATAATTTTTCCAAAGCTCATCAAATTCACACATATGTGTTTTATTATTATTATTCTTTTTATTTTTATTTTTATTTTTCCCCCCACTCTCTACCCACTCTATAGACACCCTGTTAACACCGTGTATACACTGTGTACCCACTGTATCTATACTGTAGTCAGATATATATTCAAATGCCTTACACAGAGCTAAATATTTTTCAATGAAATCTTTGTTTTGAACCTGGTTCAATTCTCGCTCAATACAAGCATGAACCGAGGGGCTTTTGGTGCAATTATATTTGAACCAATTTTGAACCATTAGCTCATTTGTCTCTGGTGAATATAAAATTTTTTCATATTCAATAAATTTTTTTATGAGCTTTTCAACCGTTTCTTGGTTATATCCTGTTTGAACTTCCATGATCTTTTTTGGTATTTCATATATCCCACATTGGGTTGTTTTGGGGTTGGTCAACAAATAAAGGTAAAAGTATTTTTCTTCCGGAGTTAATTTTAAAGTAAATACATCTTCCCAAAAACTCACTTGGATTGATCTATAAATTGACATTTTTATCTCCTTTAGTTACATCCACAATTCAAACTTTCTTTCCCATTTCTTTTCATTATCATCGCCCCATTTATTAGTGATGAAAAAATTCTGCCTTAAAACTGCCGCACCGTGTTTCATTAAAAGTCGTTGATAGGTTTCTGTTATCCCGATCCAGGCACTTTCAAGATCTTTAATTTTTTTATTGGTATAAGGTATTGTTTGTGGAAAATTCCATTGATAAACAAAACCGTTGTAATAACTATCAGGAGTTACAACTAAATAAATTTTTGGAGATGGCATTTTCTGGTAGTTGATAAAATAATTAGCATGAGGAAGTTCTTCTGAATATATTTTTACTTGATCAAAGGCGTTAATTACAGTATGATTCATGTCTTTTGAAAGCTTTACTTCAATTCCAATTATTGGAAAATAATCATGATATTCCCATTTTTTATTGGTGATCATATAAATATCTATTCTTCTTCTGGTTCCTTCCATTGAAAAGGTTTTAACATCATATCCCTCTCTTTTTTTGTCTAAATAACAAGTATGTTTAAATGGAGGATTTTCAAAAATAGAATAGAGTCGAAACTGAAATTCATATTCATTTTTATAATCAGTTGGTATATTATTAATAGAGGCCTCTTCTTCTCTTCTGTTTTCGTCCCTGCCAAGAGTTAAAACGGTTGAGGTTGTCGGGGCCTCTGTTGTATATGTTTTCTCCATCACGCCCACCTCACCAAAAACCA
>CAZXTR010000055.1:0-4581 GCA_964643615.1 uncultured Lactobacillales bacterium
TATGGCACAAAACGTATAGGGGTTGCGGTATCCGACCTTATGGGGATAATAGCAACGCCATTAAAAATCATTACTTCCTTGGATGAACTTGTTATGCTTTTAAAGGATAGAGAAATCGCAGGCTTTGTTATAGGGCTTCCTAAGTTAATGAATGGGACAGAAGGGGAACAAGCCAAATTAACGCGTGCTTTTGGTGATAAATTGTGGAAGAAGTACAATTTGCCAATTCTTTACTGGGATGAAAGATTAAGTTCTTCGGCAGTAACACGTATTTTTGTTGAAAAAGCTGATTTAAGTCGAAAACGTCAAAAAGAAATATTGGACAAAGCTGCCGCCGCATATATTTTACAGGGTGCTTTAGATTTGCTGACGTCATTGTAGTTTAGGTTGGTTTTTTTGCAGTAAAAAGATAGCCTCGCGCATTTGTACTTCCTTCTTTCCGTAAAAAAACGCATTCTGTGGATTGTGTACACAGACCTTCTGTTGTTAACAATTTTTCAATATATTCTTTTTGATGAACATAGCGTCCAAAAGGGGTAATTTCAAAATGGTGGATATTTGTTTGTGTTTCGACTGTAAAAATAAAAATCCCCCCCCTTTTTAAATGTGAAAAAACATCTTGAAACAATAGCTTTAAATCACCGATATAACACAATACATCTGCGGCAATAATCAAGTTGAAAAGGTCCGAAGAAGAATCAAAAAAATCCAAAATTTCCTTTTGTTTTAATTGTGTGTAAAAATTCGTTATACGCGCTTTTTCTAACATTTTTTGAGAAATATCAACGCCTATTAATTTTTTTGCTAACGGCTTTAAAAATATACCACAGGAACCTGTTCCACATCCTAGTTCAAGTATATCTAAATCACACGAATGGGGAAGCTTTGATTGGATTAAAGAGGGCACTTGACAATTTAATTCTTTCATTTTGTCGTTATAACTATCTGCAAAAGTGTTATAATAAGATTGCGTGTACGCAAATGCTGTTTCTTCGTCTATCACTCCAGAAAGAGCATTGAATATATGTTTTGCGAGTGGGTTGTCTGGAAAGTTTTTAAGCCATCCTTTGGCGTATTGTAAAGCCTTTTCTTTGTCTTTTAAAAACAACTTTGGAATCGCTGAAGTTAAACGAATATGAATAATATTTTGATATTGATGATGCGCGAGGACATTAAAATAAAGACCGATAGCTTCTTCAAATTCTTCAATATCTTCTAATGCTATGGCTAGGTTAAAACAACTTTCCATATGGTTAGGATTAATGATAAAAACTTGACGATAGCATTCAAGAGCTTCTTGAACCCTCCCCATTTTATAAAGAAGAGCGCCTAAATTATTATAAGCATTTGAGAAATTTTTATTTCCACGTATGGCATTGCGATAGAATATCTCGGCTTCGTTTTGTCGATTTAATTTTTCCAATAAAACGGCTTTGTTGAAATAAGCTTCATAAAAAAAGTGGTTAATTGAAATAGCTTTATTATAAGCATCCATGGCCTCTGATGTTTGATTATCGTCTACTAAAGAAAGACCAAGTGCGTTCCAAAAGATAGCTATAAGAGGGGTAAGGGCTAAAGATTTTTGATGTGCTAAAATAGATTTTTTTACATTTCCAACCGAACGATATAATACCCCCAGAGAATGCCACGCTTCTGCAAAATCAGGAGAAGAAACTGTCAATTGTTCAATCAGTTTAATGGCTTCGTTGGTTTTCCCTTCATCTTGTTTTAGTAGGGCTAAATTGAGTTTTGCCCATACAAAAGAGTTATTTATTTTTAAAGCTTTTTCAAATGCTTGCAGTGATTTTTTAATGTCTTTTTTTAACCTGTAAATGTTTCCTATACTATTTTGCGCCTCAGGCATAGTATTAATTTTTTCTAAATAAGATAAGGCTTCTTCATAGCGACCGGTTTCTTGCAAGGCTACGGCAAGGCTAAAAATGTAATCTGTATTCAAAGGATTAATCAACAAAGCTTTATAAAAATAATCCATTGCAATATCGAAAGCACCTTTATCTATTGCAATAAGTCCTAAAAAATATAAACTATTCGAATGACTTTCATCACAAGCTAAAATAGAACGAAAAGATTTTTCGGCTAAATCTAATTGGTTGTTTTTATAAAAAGTAAGGGCTTTTTGAAAAATATTTTCCATAGACAATACAAATCCTTTATGCTAACATCCACGACTGTAGTTTCAGTATAGGTAGAATTATCATGGTTGACAATGTTAATTTTCAAAGAATTGAAGACGACGTAAAAAGGTATCCAATCCTTTTATATATGAATGGAACCCCTATGTTTCCAAGGTCTTGCACTTCAGCGATGGCAGCACAGTTTTTAGACGGTTATAAAGTAGAATATAAATTTTTTAACTTGATGGAAGAAATTAGTTTGCTTGAGTGTTTAAAAGAATACACAGGAAAGACTGTTGCCCCTCAACTTTTTATTTCAGGTGAATTGGTTGGAATAGGTGAAGAGTTGCGGGATTTGTTTGTGACTGGTGAAGTTTTTAAAAGGCTGTCAAAGTTTTCTCCAACTCCATTTTGAATAAAATATAACACCAATGTCATAAAAGTTGATAGTAAATAACTTGATTTCTTGGCAAAAATCTATTATAAAAAAATTTATTAATAGAAAAGAGGTATAAGTATGGAAACAATTGATGCAAAAGCGATTAACGATTTAGCAAAACTTTTGAGGGAAAATAATTTAAGCGAATTAGAATATGAATCAGGCGATACGCGCATCCGATTAGCAGTAGACAAAGTAAAACAAAACGCTGTCGTTCCAGTTAGTTCGGAAGAAGTAGCAAATCCTGTTGAAGTTAAGGTGGTTCAGGATAAAAAGAAGAATTACGAAAATGCAATAAAATCGCCAATGGTGGGGATTTTATATCTTGCTCCAAATGTAGGAAGCGCTAATTTTGTAAAAGAGGGCGACCTAGTAGGAGTTGGTCAAACCTTATGTTTGATTGAAGCAATGAAAACTTTTAACCCTATTAAATCAACAAAAGCGGGGAAGGTTGTTAAAATCTTGGTGGAAAGTGGAACACCGGTTGAGTTTAATGAACCTTTGTTCGTGGTGGAATAAATGATAGAAAAAGTTTTAATTGCTAACCGAGGGGAAATAGCATTACGAATCCATCGTGCATGTAAGGAAATGGGCATTAAGACAGTAGCTGTTCATTCGACAGCGGATTCGGACGCGATGCATGTGCGGTTAGCAGATGAGGCTGTATGCATAGGCGCTCCCTCTGCAAATGATTCTTATTTAAACAAAGCGGCTATTATTAGCGCTGCAATGATTACGGGGGCAGATGCCATTCATCCAGGATATGGTTTTTTATCTGAAAATGCTGATTTTGCAGAAATGGTTGAAACGCACGGGTTGACGTGGATAGGGCCCAGTTCGCGTATGATACGTATAATGGGGGATAAAGTTCAAGCGCGGGCAACAGTTATCGGCGCGGGGCTCCCTGTTGTCAAGGGGTCTGATGGGGCAGTCCCAACATTGGATCTAGCAAAAGAAATTGCAAAGAAAATAGGGTATCCCGTTATTGTTAAAGCTTCCGCTGGTGGTGGGGGTAAAGGAATGAAGGTTGCCTGTAATGAAAATGAATTATCTGAAGCCTATCAAACAGCAAGATTAGAGGCAAAAAAGGCATTTGGAAATGATACTGTTTACATTGAGCAATATTTGCAGACACCACGTCATATTGAAGTTCAAATTTTGGCCGATAATTATGGCGATGTTGTTTGCTTGGGGGAAAGAGATTGTTCTTTGCAACGTAATCATCAAAAAGTATTGGAAGAATCACCCTCTCCAGCATTAAACAAAGCCCAAAGAGAGAAGATTATGGAAATTGCTAGAACGGCAATGATGAACATAGGCTATACAAACTTAGGAACAATAGAATTTCTATACGAAGGTGGGCAATTTTATTTTTTGGAAATGAATACGCGGTTGCAAGTAGAACACCCCATTACTGAAATGGTAACGGGAATAGATATTGTGAGGGAACAAATCCGTTTGGCTGGAGGTGCTCGATTAAGATATACCCAAAAAGATATTCACTTTGATGGATATGCGATAGAGTGCCGAATTAATGCCGAAAATCCAGAAACTTTTATCCCGAATGCGGGGAAAATAGGATGTTTGCACGTTCCTGGTGGATTGTGGGTAAGAGTTGATTCAGCTATGTATTCTGGGTATACTGTTCCACCCTATTATGATAGTTTGGTTGCAAAATTAATTGTCTTTGGACGAACTCGAAATGCTTGTTTGATGAGATTGAAAAGAGCTTTAGGGGAATTTGTCATTGAAGGAATAGAAACAACAATCCCTTTACATCAAAGCATTATCGAAAATTCCGAATTTATCGATGCGCAATATGATATCCATTGGCTTGAAAATTACCTTAAAAAGAAAAAATAGACTTATACAAAACAAAAAAGGACGTGACAAAATAAATAAATTGATATAGACTTCAAACTCCTATTTCGGAGTGTAGCTCAGCTTGGTAGAGCACTACGTTCGGGACGTAGGGGTCGTGGGTTCAAATCCCGCCACTCCGACCAT
>CAZXTR010000056.1:0-4083 GCA_964643615.1 uncultured Lactobacillales bacterium
GAAAAATTGCAGGAATAAACAACATTGAATTCAACATTCCAAAAATAAAAAATCGCTGTTAATGTTGTTGTATTTTTTTGTATCAAAGATATGGAGGCGCCTATTTTTGCCAATCTGCATTGGATAAATAAGAAACACAAATACCATTGGTACATGCTCCATTTTATATTCTGATATAAACAAAGTTTGTTTCGTTGAATATTCCGTTCGCATCAAAAGAATGGGGAAAATAGGCTAGGGTGTTTATTACTGCTTTGATATTTTATTAATTTAATAAATTCATTGACATGTGAGGATAAGGTTTTTAACATAATGGAATAGGGCTATCTTTTTGGAAAGTTTTATGGCCTTGAGAAATGGAGACGGGTATGTTTTTTTGGAATAAAGAAAATAAACAATCGAAAAAAACGCAACTGGGTAGCACAATAGTTGAAATGTTGACAGTGTTGGTAATAATTGGTATTTTGAGCATGATAGGGTTATCTGGGTACTACTATACAACTGGAAAGGTGCGAGCAAGCAATATTGTCAAAGAATTGAAGATGCGTGCTGCTTCTATATCGACTGACGCTGGTTTTTCTTTAGCAAGTGAATATAGCGAGCTGACTGCGCGAGGATTTGATAACTACAAAGACCGATTGACGTACTCTCAAATAAAAGTATCAGCCTCACAATTCAAAATTACGATATCAGACATTCCAAAAGATTTATGTTTAAGAATGGCAGACATATACTATCCAGAACCGTACAGGATAGAAGTTAACGAACTTGCTAGTGAAGGTAAGATGCCGGATAAAAGTCGGTGTGGTGGCGATATGAATAAAATCGCGTTTTTTTATGATGCATTTGTAATTGCAAGGCCAGATCCAGATTAGCGCACAGCAGCGTTTATTCATGGTTCCCGTTTATGGAGGGTGTGAACGTGAATACGGCAAGTTATATTTTTTAATTATACAAGGGTCGCAAAATGGCAAACGTTTATTTTATTCCGATTGATAACACGACATCGATGGAACAAATTCAAGAAATCACACAACGTTTGTTGGCCGAACTCATTCAAAAAGAAGACATTCGTTTGGAAAAGGATATTCCAATCAAAATTCATTTTGGTGAAAAAGAGAACAAAACATTTATTCCCGCGTCGGATTATGAAGGGATCATTTCTTTTTTAAAAGAAAAACAGGTTAAAACAGAATTTATTGAAACAACAGTCTTATACAATGGCCAACGCCACACCCGTACTTTGTTATTGAAGAAAGAACATGGCTTTGATCAATTGCCTGTTATTTGTGCAGATGGAGATGTTGGTGAAGAGTTTACTGAAGTTGAAATAAATCAAAAACATTTTAAAACGTGTAAAATTGGGAAAGAATTTTTCAAATACAGACAAATGATAATAGCGGCTCATTTCAAGGGTCATATGATAGCGGGGTTTGGTGGAGCTATTAAACAATTGGGGATGGGATGTGCATCTAAAGGGGGCAAGTTGGCTATGCATATGGGTATCAAACCCCAAATAAGTAATCGTAAATGCCACCGGTGTAAAATGTGTTTAACGCGATGTCGTTTTGATGCAATTACCATTGGTAAAAAGTCCTTTATCAACCATGAAAAATGTGTAGGATGCGGGGCTTGTTTTGGAATTTGCCCCCATAAAGCCATCAGTATTATGTCATTCAAAGCGATTTGTAATGCAATTTTTCAAGGTGATAAATTCAAAGAAAAATTGGTTGAATACGCTTATGCAGCACAAAAAGGTAAAAAAAATATCTATATTAACTTTGGCAAAAATGTGACAAAAGGCTGTGACTGCGAACCAAAATCTATGCCGTCAATTGTGAATGATTTCGGCATTTTTATATCTTTGGACCCTATTGCAATTGATAAAGCTTGCTATGATATGGTCGAAAAAATGGGCAAAAAATTTAAAGGCAAAACGCAATTTACTTATGGAGAAAAAATTGGGTTGGGCACGACGGATTATCAATTAATAGAAATTAAATAAATTCGGTTTTATTTGGTCGAAAATACATAAAAATCGATTTTCTTTTTGTGCTAAAACAGCCAAGTCTCAAAGTCCATTTGTTAATTAGGGATTTTCTTTTTTAATTCTGGAGTTTCTTGAAACATCATATAGTTGTTTGTAAAATTTATATTTTGTTTTTTTATGAATATGCAGATGAGAATACCCCCCTGCCTTGAATATGGAAGAGGGGGGGGTATAAAGAGCTAGACCTAATTTTTCTTTTCTTCTAACATAGGGAATAAAGGTTTAGGAATTATGATTTTTTGTGATTTTAATTGCATTGTTTGAAAATCTGCAGTTGCTTTTTCGCATGAAATTCCCATAGAGCTTAAAAGAGAATTTGACGTTTTCGGCATAAGCGGATATAAGGCAATCGCAATTAATCGTAAAGACTCTAAAGTGGTATAAATTACTTGCTCGAAACGTTCTTTTTTGTTAGTGGCTTTTGCCAAGACCCATGGTTCATGGGATGCAAAATAAGCATTGACAGCATTTCCGCTATCAACAATAGCGTTTGTCAGATCAATAGTGACATCCAAAGAAATATCTTTTTGATAAATATTTGTAAAATCTTTTGATATTTTTTGAATTAAACCCATGTCTTCGTTGGGTAACGATGTGACATTTGGGATGGTTGATTGTAAATTTTTTTCAACCATCTTTAACGATCGCATTTGCAAATTACCTAAATTGTTTGCCAATTGTTTATAACCTTGTTTTAACAATGCGATGCTGATAGGAGAATCTCCACTGGATGTCATATTGTTAATTAAATAAAACCGTAAAGGTTCTTGCCCCATTAATTGTATAACTTCGGTGGGGTCAACAACGTTGCCCAAAGATTTTGACATTTTGACGCCCCCTTCGCCAATCCAATAACCGTGAATTATGTAATGTTCAACGGGGGCGATTCCAATAGCGCGGAGCATAATCGGCCAATAAATACAGTGCGGTTTTAAAATGTCTTTAGCAATCAAATGATAAGAATGTTTCCAAAATTCATCAAAGTTTGGGTTATCGCCCCATTTTAAGCTGGAAATATAATTAATCAAAGCGTCGAACCAAATATATGTGACGAAATTTTTATCAAATGGTAAATCAATTCCCAACCAAACCCGTTCTTTGGGTCTGGAAATACACAAATCTTCCAATGGTTCGTCCAACATTTTTAATACTTCTTTTGCGTATTTTTGGGGGTAAATCCAATCGGGATGTGTGGATATATAATCTTTTAACCATTGCCGATGGGGTTCCAGACAAAAGAAATAATTTTCTTCAGTGACAAGGCTTGGGGCAACTTTATGGTCAGGACAAAGCCCATTTTCATCTAAATCGGCTTTTTTCTTGAATTGTTCGCATCCTTCACAATAAAGACCTTCATAAGATTTTTTGATAATCAAACCTTTGTCATAAAGCAAGGACAAAATCTTTGAAACAAAAGCTTTGTGTTCGGGGAATGATGTGCGCACAAAAAAATCAAAGTCGATATTCAATTGTTTAAAAAGTATTTTAAAATGATCGCTTTGAATTTTTAAGAATTCATCTATTTGTAGACCTGATTTTTCGCAGGAATGTTGGTTTTTTTGTCCGTGTTCATCTGTCCCAGTAGTTAAAAAAACGTCATTACCTCGCATTTGTTCAAATTTTTTGAAAACGTCGGCCAAAATGCTTGTGTAAGCGTGCCCAATATGGGGCGCTCCGTTTGTGTAATAGATGGGAGTTGTGATGTATTTTTTCATTTTTTTCCTACTTTGATTGGGATATAAAACAGGAAGTAAGTTTATCGTAAGGGAAGTGAAAAATCAAGAACTTTTAGAATCTCAAACAACGTTTTGAAGTTTTTGCTTGTTATACTAACAGTTTGAAATTTTGGTTTTGTTTGATGTATTCGCCAGGCCTGCCGATTTATTTTAATGTTAAATATGGCAAATTGTTTTTTTATATACCGAACTACAAACTGCTTGCTGAGTATTCGTTAAAGTAAAACGTAACCATCCAAATGGTTCATTTATGATGATTTGTATTTTTTCGTAAAAAGCATTCTTTTTGGTGGGCAG
>CAZXTR010000057.1:0-4037 GCA_964643615.1 uncultured Lactobacillales bacterium
CTTGGCAAGTATTACAATGGCAATGGTGCTGTTGAATTTTCTTTTTAGCCCATTTATATCCCAAAAACGGGGCAAGAATAATTGCTAAAGTAGCACAAATTGGACATGGACACATTTTTAATTCCTTTCTTTTCTTTGTTCTTTTATCTTCTTTAAAGCTGCTAATGTTAGCGTGCTTAATCCCAACGTTGCTAAAACGCCCGGCAAGGGTTGTCCGCTAGATGCAGGCGTTGTTGCACTAGAATGAGTTGAAATTTTAAAGGTGAGATTTTCGTCTGATAAGAGGTTAGGTTTTACCGCACCATATCCATTTGCTCCAATTGTCCCCATTGTTATAGTAATATCTTGATCGCCGTTATTATTGACATAGGCCGAATCTCTTGAAGTGCCCTTTTCGGATAAAGAATTCATTGAATCGTATACAATAGCTTGATTGATGCCCCTTGCCCAAAAAGCAACAGTTTCCCCCTCGCTAAAAGAACCCAGTTCCATCGTTCCGTTATTTGCAGAAGACCAATCTAATGTCTTTTGTAGCGAATTGTTGCCATTATTGTCTATGACGTAATATCCAAAAGATGAAAAATGTTCAGAAAAAGCAGTGCTATCCCCGGCCATAGTCAAATCTAATGCAACCGAATTGTTTATTATAACCCCTGCTCCTTCGTTGGGGTTGACTCTTGTATAATTCTCTGTTTCTGCCAAAGCCTCACAGGTGCAAAATGCCCCAATTAAACTAAGTAAAGAAAGTGTTTTTTTTGTCGTATTATCCATTTTGCCCTCTATTCTTGAATCGTTTCATTTTGTTTTTCAACGATTATGTCTTCTTTTTCATTTGTTTCGTTAATTATTTTATCAATTTGCTCTGGTTCAGATATTGAAATTTCTTCTGTTTCGTCTTCGTAATCCTTGACTGCCGATACGGAAACAACTTGTTCGTCTTCGTTCAAACGGAACAAAATCACCCCTTTTGAACTGCGCCCAACGATCCGAATGTCACTAACGCGCATGCGAATAAGTTTGCCACCGTCTGTTACCATCATGATATGTTCGTCCGCTTCGACAGGCATAGAAGCAATTACTTTGGAAGGAACTTTCGTTGTGTCAATGTTTGTTACGCCCTGTGTCCCGCGAGAAGTGATGCGGTATTGATAAGCACTTGAACGTTTGCCAAAACCTTTTGTCGTCACAGTTAAGACAAATTGCTCTTCCGATTCCATTTGCGTAAATTCTTCGGGGGTTAAAGTGACTTCATTTGTGCTTTCGCATTCAATATTATCTTCGGCATCATCTGTCGCCCCTAACATGCGACGTTTTGCAATAGAAGCTTTAAGATAAGCATTCCGTTTGTCGATGTCTGCTTTCACATGTTCCAACACAGACATTGAAATGACTTTATCTTTGGATTGAAGCTTTATTCCGCGGACGCCCGTTGATGCTCTAGATTCAAATATACGTACATCTGTGACTGGGAAACGTACGCATTTCCCCCCCGCAGCAGACAGCAAAATGTCTTGCCCTTCCTTGCAAATTTCGACTCCAATTAATTTGTCGCCGTCGTCCAACTTCATGGCAATTTTTCCATTGGATTGAACTTTATAAAAATCATCCAATCTGTTCCGTCGAACATTGCCCGATTCGGTTGCAAACATGATTGATAGCCCTTCGCAATCTTCTTGTTTTTCAGGCAAATTCAAAACAGTCGTAATTATTTCTCCTTGTTTTAAAGGAAGTAGGTTAATTAAGGCTTTGCCCAATGATTGAGGGCTTCCTTCGGGAAGGCGATAAGCCTTCATTTTATACACTATTCCTAAACTTGAGAAAAATAAGATGGGGTCGTGAGTACATGCGATGAAAAGCTTTGAAACTTGGTCCTCTTCACGCGTTGACATCCCAGAACGTCCTTTTCCCCCACGGTTTTGTGCGTGATAGGTCGAAAGAGCTACTCGTTTTATATATCCTGTACTAGTGACCGTTATAACCATATCTTCACGAGGAATTAAATCTTCCATGTCTTGGTCGAATTCACCCTCTTCAATTGTGGTTTTACGAGGTGTCGCAAACTCTTCTTTGACTTTAAGAAACTCATCTTCCATAATGGTATATAATTTTTCTCGAGAGGATAATATAGATAGTAAAGTTTGAATTTGTTTTCCCAAATCCCCTACTTCATCGTGAAGTTTATCTCTTTCTAAACCCGTTAACCGTTGTAATTTTAATTCCAAAATCGCTTTTGCCTGGATTTCGGAAAGCATATAGTAACCATCAATTACTTTGCGATCTGGTTCGTCGATTAATTGCACCAAAGATTCAACATCGGAAGCTGGCCATTTTGTTATGGTGAGTTGTTCTTTCGCAACATTGGGATCTGGCGCTGTTCGTATCATTTCAATGACCCGATCAATATTTGCTACGGCAATTGCCAACCCCACCAAAACGTGCGCTCTGTCACGAGCTTTATTCAATTCAAATACTGTACGTCGACGAATGACATTTTCACGAAAAGCGATGAAGGCCTTTAAAATATCTTGAAGATTCATAACTTCTGGTCGACCATTGTTTAAAGCAAGAGAATTTACGGCAAAACTTGTTTGAAGTGGCGTGTATTTATACAGTTGGTTCAAAACAACATCTGGTTGTGCATCTCTCTTTATTTCAATAACAACGCGGACGCCTTGACGATCTGATTCATCTCGTAAATCAGAAATTCCTTCAATCGTTTTTTCTTTGATAAGTTCAGCAATTCTTGTAATCATGCTGGCTTTGTTGACTTGATAAGGGATTTCTGTAATGATAATCGCCATTTTATCTTTTTTAATTTCTTCTATTTGACATCTACCACGCATGATGATAGATCCACGCCCCGTTAAGGCAGCAGATTTTGCACCACCCCTACCCAATATGATGCCACCCGTTGGAAAGTCTGGTGCAGGAACGTATTCGTACAGTTTTTCAATAGAAATAGACGGATCTTTAATCATTGCTATACAAGCATCCAACACTTCTCCAAGATTGTGGGGAGCAATGTTTGTTGCCATTCCAACGGCAATTCCACCCGAACCATTGACAAGAAGGTTGGGAAATTTTGCTGGTAATACTGCTGGTTCTTGTAATGTTTCATCGTAGTTTGGAAGAAAATCAACAGTATCTTTGTCTAAATCTTCCAACAACCAATGTGATGCAAGTGCAAGCCGAGCTTCGGTATAACGCATGGCGGCGGCTTTATCCCCGTCCATAGATCCAAAGTTTCCTTGCGAGCTAATCAAAGGTAGCCGCATCGAAAAAACTTGAGCCATACGCACCATTGCTTCGTAAATGGCGCTGTCACCATGAGGGTGATACTTACCCATTACGTCACCGACGATGCGCGCCGATTTTCGGAAAGGTTTGTTAAACTCATAACCGTTTTCGTACATTGAAAACAGAATTCGGCGATGAACAGGTTTTAATCCGTCTCTTACATCAGGTAAAGCACGAGATACAATAACACTCATTGCATAATCTAGGTAAGATTTACGCATTTCATCTTCAATAGAGATAGGTTGAATGCTTGTTTCATTCACCGAATTTATATCATTCACGATATGCTGTCCTTTACTTCATTATTTTAAATAGTTATCCAGTCGTTCGTTTTTTGCTTAAAAAGGAATTTCATCTTCAAAATCGGCAGTTGGTGCTTTATTTTCTGTTGGAGAAGAATCCCAACTTGCTTCTGCTGTATTTTCCGAAGATGACGGCATGTCGTGTGCTAAGTTCCCATCCCCTCTTCCATCCAAGAGGACGATTTCTCCTTTGTAGTGCCCAATAACAACTTCTGTAACATATTTTTCCGAACCGCTATTATCTGTCCATTTGCGCGTTTGCAAGGATCCTTCGATATATAACTTTGATCCTTTATGAATATACTTTTCCACAAAATTGGATAAGTTTGGATTAAAAACGACGATTCGATGCCATTCTGTTTTTTCTTGTTTTTGTCCAGAGGCATCTTTCCAACTATCTGAAGTAGCTAAAGAAAAATTAGCAATTTTCTTGCCTGT
>CAZXTR010000058.1:0-3962 GCA_964643615.1 uncultured Lactobacillales bacterium
GATTAAAATATGCGATGATTCTAGACTTGTTCTCAATATTTCTAATATGTCGTTTGTAGCCTTTTCACGATTCCCGACCAAAGCATCTGCTTCCCATTTCCCTATAACGTCTTTGACAGCACGTAAAATTTGAGGAACGATAACTTTATCTTTGTATCCCATTCCAATTTCTTTGTATAATAAATGGACTTGATCATCATTCAAGCTGCAATTAACTGTCACTGTCAAATTGGCCTGTTGAACGTCTTTAGTGTACGAACTCATATCCATTGTATAGCGTTGTACTTTTGTGTCAATGGCTTGAATCTCTGTTGTAATTGGGTTATAAAAATAAATCCCTTCTTGTAAGGGTTCCCCAACAACCTCTCCAAATCGGGTCTTTACACCGCGGAAACCTGTGTCTATTACTTTGACGCCTGAAAAACTGATCCCAAGTGCCAATAAAATGAAGCCAACAATAATAACGGGTATAATATTTTTCATTTTTTTATACTCTCCTTAAGTTTTTTTCTGCCTGTTTCTGTTAATAAAAGAATAGGGAAAAGAAAGAAAATTCCCCAGTCCATTTTCTTTATGCCTGTCGACTGTTGAGAAATTTTGATAATGAGTATCGCCGTAATTCCAAAAATCCAAATCGCAAAAATGATTCGGATAAGCCAAACTGTAAATTGCATTGCATACCTCCTTATATTATTTAAGAAATGTAATGTGTCGTTGAAGTAAAAGCAAGTAAAATTTTCAGTATTTCCGCTTTAACTCTATTTTAAGCTTTTTTTGAGAGTATCATAATTAAGTAAAAAAGGAGGTTTAAGTGTCCTGGAAAAAGTTTTTGTTTATAGGAACAAGTGCAATAGCTTGTTTTTATTGTTTCCCTTTAGATGATTTTAAAAAAGAAACTGTTTTACCCTTATCCTTAAAACAAATTAAAACGTCTGATGAATCTTTACGTAGGAAAATTGAAATGTTTTCTTATCGTGTTCAAAAAAAAGCAGAAGAAAGCAAAACTTTTCCTGTTGAGATGAAAACAGCTTTTGAAATTTTAAGTAGCCCAGGATTATTATATGAAAAAAATCAAAAAGAATTAACGCTTTCTTTTGACGATGTCAAAGTATTGAATGATTGTTTTTTAAACATGATGGCTATTCCTAAATGTCGAACACTCTTGGAACGTCTAAATTATCCTTTATCTTTCCAAATTTTGTCTGTGACAAACAATGCAAGTGCAATTTATTGCAATAAAAATATTAGTGTAAAAGAAAATATTTTGAGTGATGTTGGGTCCTTGACTTTAGATATGTCTCACGAATTTGTACATGCGCATCAAGACCAACAAGATCTGCTCCAATTGGTTGGTTTTTCTTCTTCAAATGAGCAGATTTTATTGGCACGACTATGTGAAATTGAAACAGTTTTGCATGATGTAAAAATGGTCGAAATTTTAAAACAAAGTGGATTTGATATTAATAATGCCCATCATGATGTCTATGATACAATTAAAAAAATGGTTTTTGACAAAAACCCTCATTTTTCGGATCAAGAAATTGAACAAGCTACTTCTACACTTTTTATAAAGGCATATTGGACAAATGATACATCCGAAATATCTTGTTTCAGTGAACATCCATACGCAATTTCTGAATGGAATAAGGCATATAATGAACGTGCTTTAAATTGGATTAACGATACAACAAAAGTTATTTATGGCGAAACGCCTCTTTGTATGCAAAATATTGTGAAGGCTTATATCGACAATATGGATGTGAATCTTCCTGTGGAATTCTTTTGGCAAAAATCGAGTATGGTCGCTTATGATAATTTTGATGGTTCAAGTCTTTTAGATTTAATAAAAACCAATCAAAATGCTGTAGAAGTGCGATTTTTTGAAAAAAAGAAACTTTTGCGGCGTAAGGTTATAGTCGATAATGTAACATTTGATGAAAAATATGATAAAGAACACATATCGAAACGAATTGTTGAGCGTAAATTGCCTTTTGATAAGGTGACAACTTCATTTGATAAAGAAGGGAAAATTTTGTCGCAAGAGCATATTTATACCAATGAAAAAGGCCAACAGATAGAGGAGATAATAGCTGGTAAAAAAAAGAAGTTTTCTTGTTTAGATCCCAATGGTGTTATTTCTTTTGTTGAAAAACAATGGGATGAAGAGGGCAGAGAAACTTATCAACATCTTGTTCAAAAAAATGAGGATGGTTCAAGTGTCGCAACGACAACAGATTTTGCGACATATAAATTAATTTCTTTTTTTAATGCGCAAAATATTTTACAACGTGTTGACACTTTTAATTTTGATAAGATGAATTATACGCTTGAAAGTGTTCTTACCTACGAAGAAATTCAAAATGAAAAAGGTGAAAAAATTCTTAAAGAAATTACCCAATTTGCAAATGGTTCAAAAGAAATAGCCACCTCAATTAATTTGAAAAGAAGTTCTATTGAAAGCTATGATAAAAATAATGTAAAAATTAACGAAATTGTTTTTAATAAAAATGGAACAAAAACATCGATCCCCTATAAAAATGGGAAAAAACATGGTGTTTCTGTAATAATGAATGGGGAGGATGAAGTGTTGGAAAAAAATTATTATCTTGATGATAAAAAAGTGCGACAGGATATTTATTTTGAGAAAGAATTATCCAGCAAAGAACAAGCTGTTTTTTCGAAAAATCCAAAGTCATTTGTGCTTTCTACGCTTATCAATTCTAGAAATAGTAGATTATTGTGATATTTTATAATGTAAGGAGGATAAAATGAAATTAAAAACGAAATTTTCTTTTTTTAGGTCTGTGCCTTCCTTTATTATGGGGCATAGTATTTCTGTTGTTATGCTTTGTATTTGTTTGTATGGGATAACTTATTTTGAAGAGTTGTTTCATTTTATTCAAAATTTTCACTTAAAGGCATTTAATATAGATACTTTATTAAAGATATCTATCTTTTTGATCTTGTCTTTGAAAAGTTTAAATTTTTTAACAAGCATTATGAAAAAAAAATTACTTTCCAGTCACCTTGATAAAGGGGTTGCTTATTCTATTATTCTGTTAATTAAATATGTTTGTTGGATTGTCATTGCTTGGGTAGCTTTGTCTATTTTGGGCGTACAAATGAAAAATTTTGCGATTATCCTCGGGGCGTTCTCCGTTGGCATTGGATTTGGATTGCAGACAGTTGTGAATAACTTTATTTCTGGAATTTTGATTTTATTTGAGCGTCCTATCAAAATAGGTGATTGGGTGATTGTTAAAGGCGAAGAGGGGATCGTTAAAAATATTAATATACGATCGACAGAGTTGATAAGCTTCGATAATACAAGCATTCTTATCCCTAACGCCGATATTTTATCTAATGACTTGGAAAATATGACTCGAGGCAATTTATCAGGACGTGTCGTTATTAAAATAGGTGTTTCTTATCAAGCTGATTTACAAAAAGTAAAAAATATTTTACTTGATTGTGCGAATTCCGTAGAAGGGGTATCAAAAGCGGTAAAGCCGTATGTTTTATTGATGGATTTTGGTGATAGTAGTGTGCAATTTGAATTACGCGCGATTGTTGATGATGTGATGAATAAAATTTTTATTCGTAGTGAGCTTTTATTTTCTATTTGGAATGCTTTTCAAACAGAAGGGATAGAGATCCCGTTCCCCCAACGTGTTGTGCATCTTTCAAATAAAGGGTGAATATTGGCTCTGATTTTTTGAAAAATGAGTTCGTAAATTCAAGAAAATGGCTGTTTTTTTGTTTTTAACATACGAACTTTTACAATGGCTTGGAAATAAAAGAAAAAACGCTGATTTCTCAGCGTTTATGATTAGTGGTCGACAATCCTAATTATTAAGGAACACCCTATCAAAATTCCCTAATAACAGGGAATTAACAGGGAATTTTTGCAGTTTTTCACCCTATTTTATAACAACAAGTCTTCTATAATCCGCAGACTCCCT
>CAZXTR010000059.1:0-3868 GCA_964643615.1 uncultured Lactobacillales bacterium
CATATTTTGTGAGTTACCCAGAAATTGTTGGCAAACATTTAGAAACACTCTGTAGTTTGAATATCCCAGACAAAAAAGTTACTCGTTTGTTGGATATTCTTACTTCTGAATTTTCTAAAAACGATCAAATAACGGGGAAAGAATTGGAACAAATTCTTCTTAATCAATATTCAAAAAACATTTTTATTTACTTGAATACCGAAATAGAAATCTTAAAGCGTTCTACAAAAGCACCTGAAGAGATAGAGCAAGATATGAAAACGCTATTAAAAGCTTTACACATATCTGCGATTGAAGAAGATATTAAAAAATTGATGGTTCAATTTTCCGAAAATAACGACCAAAAATTATGGCAACAAATTCTTTCTTTGAAGCAAGAGAAAGAAAAATTGCGCGACAATGTATAAAGATATTGACATTTCACAAAAAAAAGATTATAGAAGAGCGTTCACTTCGTGTAACCAAGTATAGGCACAGATAAATGACCGCAATAGCAAATAACGATGAAGATGACGACTTGGACTCTTTGAATAACGACGAAGAACAAGCCCCTGAACAAGCTTTAGGGCTTGCTTTTGAGGCCTTGCTTGAAAAGGGGAAAGAACGGGGCTATGTCACCGTTTTAGAATTAAATGCGTCAATTACAGCCGAACAAGGGCCTGAAGCTATTGAAGAAGCTGTTGCATTATTGTGTGAAAACAGCATCAATTTGCTTGATAAAGACGATGTTTCTAATGACAATACGGATAAAGATTCGGTTGTGCCCATCACCGAGGAAGAAGACGACGCCGAAAACGACGCCATTGCACTTGGACGCACAAATGACCCTGTGCGTATGTATTTGAGAGAAATGGGCATTGTCGAACTTTTAACACGAGAAGGCGAAATTTCAATTGCCAAACGAATCGAGGCCGGTTGGAACGTCATGATGAGTGGATTATCTGAAAGTTCTCTAACAACGAAAGCTTTAACAGAATGGCATAATGCTCTTTTAACTGGCGATATGTTGTTACGAGACATCATTGATTTAGAAGCGACTTATGAAGCTGATCCCTCAAAAAAATCTTTGCTCGCCGATATTGAAAAAAAAGCTGCAGAAAAAGAAGATTTAATTATTATTCAAGAAGAACAAGCTCGCATTAAGACTTTTGAAGAAAAAGAATATAATATTCAAGATAACGATGTGAGTAATGATAATTTAGATGAAGAATCCCTAGATGAAGAAGATGATCTTTCTGAAGAAGAAAATGTCGATTCTTTAGCGGAAGAAAGTGAATCTGTCAAGGAGGAAACAAAAAATCTTATTGAAGACGAGGATGATACAGCTTCATATTCTTTGCGCCAAATGGAAGAATTTTTACTACCTCAAATTTTATCTGATTTAGAACAAATCACAAAAACATATCAACGCCTTCGGAAAATCCAAGTTACACGGAATGAATATGTGCTTAATGGACAAGAAGCTCCGGGCTCCATCGAAGAAAAATATCAAAAAGTTCATATAGAACTCATTGATTTATTAAAAAAAGTCCATTTCAATCCTTTGCGGATAGAACAATTGATTAATCAAATTAACGATTTAAATAAACGCTTCACTATGCTAGAGGGGAAATTACTTCGACTTGCAACAACGTCAAAGATCAAACGGGAAGATTTCTTAGATTTTTATCGTGAAATTGAAAAAAATCCAAATTGGGCTCAATTAGCCATTAAAAGATCTGGGAAATATTGGAAGTCTTTTGTTGAAAAATATGAAGAAGAAGTAGACGGTATTCGTTCCTGCATTGCTGAGCTCGCTACAGAAACCCAAATGCCCATTGTGGAGTATCGACGCGTTGTCAATACAGTTAAAAAGGGTGAACAGGAAACAAATAAAGCAAAACGCGAAATGATTGAAGCGAATTTGAGATTGGTCATTTCTATTGCAAAAAAGTATACTAACCGTGGATTACAATTTTTAGATCTAATTCAAGAAGGCAACATTGGATTAATGAAGGCTGTTGATAAATTTGAATATCGTAGAGGGTATAAATTTTCAACTTATGCAACATGGTGGATACGTCAAGCAATTACACGTTCTATTGCTGATCAGGCGCGAACCATTCGCATCCCTGTACATATGATTGAAACCATTAATAAATTAGTGCGTACAGGACGCCAAATGCTTCATGAAGAAGGACAAGAGCCTACCCAAGAAGAATTAGCTTCAAAATTGAACATGCCTTTAGAAAAGGTACGTAAGGTTATGAAAATTGCAAAAGAGCCGATTAGTTTGGAAACCCCCGTCGGTGACGAAGAAGACAGCCATTTAGGTGATTTTATTGAAGATAAAAGTACGGTTCAACCGCTTGAAGCCGCCATCCATTCTAACCTACGTCAAGCTTGTTCTTCGGTTTTATCTACCCTCACCCCTCGGGAAGAGCGCGTTCTCAGAATGCGTTTTGGAATTGGAATGACATCTGACCATACTTTGGAAGAAGTAGGACAGCAATTTTCTGTAACACGTGAACGTATTCGTCAAATTGAAGCAAAAGCTTTAAGAAAATTGAAACACCCAAGCCGTTCGAAAAAGTTAAGGACATTTTTGGATAATTCATAACAAGAATATCTTTCATAGTTGTTTTTTTATCCCCATAAAATTGGATCAAAGAAAATTTTAAAAATCAAAGATTAGGGCTTGATTTTTTCAAAAAAATAGGTAATATGTGTTTTCGAAAGTTGGGTCTGTAGCTCAGTTGGTTAGAGCTGGCCGCTCATAACGGTCTGGTCGGGGGTTCGAGTCCCTCCGGACCCACCACTAAAAAACCTCAATCTTTAATATTGAGGTTTTTTCATGCCAAAAAATCCACATATTGGTCTTTATTTCAAAGGGTATGTTTCTTCATAAATATCTTGTAAGTTTTTGCCCTTGTATAACCAATAACGGCACGGAGCTACATAATACGGTAATTGTTTTATCTTTTTTGTAACCGCAGACAATGAATATTCTTTGCCTTCAAATAACACTTTTTTATCAGCAATCACTTCAACAATTACTTTTGCATCAGTTGTATAAATAAGCATGCTTCCTTTTTTTATATTCATCTCCGTAAAAAATTAAGCATTGGGCGGTGAAATTGTTTAACAGCCTCTTTTTCGGCATTAGATACAGCGCCATTCAGCATGTTTTCCACTTTATGTGTTGTAATCTCTGCAGAAGACAATTTTTTAACAATGGAATAATGCGTTCGGGCTTTAATTTGAAAAATTCACGTTTAGGATTAATGCGTGCATCACTGAAAGCATTATGAATAAGGGTTTCTATTTCTTGGCAGTTATCTACTTCGCCAGCCCAAATACAATCAAACGGCAGAGGAACACCTGTCGAATATAGAGTTTGTAAGCGTTGGTCCATATCTTTTTGATGTGTGATACCAATTTTAACTAATCCAGGCATTGCTTCATTTTGCAATACATAAACAATTTCTTTTTTACAATTCATAATGGCTCCTTTATGGTTTGTATGGGTCATTCTATCCGAAAGTATGAAAAAATACAACGCCCCAATAAATAATTTTTATTTTTCAACAACTAACTGTATTTTTGTGTTTATTCAAACATTCGTTGGTTCTTAACGAAAGGAAAACAAATGAAACAATTACCGACAGATTACTAAAAAATGATTGCCGATTTTAATAATCCAATTGAGAAAAAATTATTGACAGCTTATACACCCGCCTATATTATGTGAAATAAATCACAATTAGGGGATGGCATGAATAAAAAAATACAAACATTAGATGATTTAGAAGAGTTAATTAAAAAAGTTCACGTTGCACAAAGTGAATATGCTACGTTTTCACAAGAAAAAGTAAACACTATTTTCAAG
>CAZXTR010000060.1:0-3815 GCA_964643615.1 uncultured Lactobacillales bacterium
ATTTTGTTTTCTTTGATATTTTCTCTTTTTTATCGGGGTCGTAGGCATATAATTCTTCAACCGATAGTTTTCGTATATTCATTTTAATTTTTCCAAGAATGAAGTCAATTACTTTTTCTTCGAATAGAGGCGCTTTTAATCCTTCGAGTGCTTGATGATTTTTGGCATAAAAATCAAAGACTCGTTTTTCTTGTCCTGGGAAACGGCGTGCTTCTGCTTCAATCGCACCAGAAATATCTTCTTGCGACAGAACAATTTTGTTTAAATTGGATACTTCTGCAAGCATAAGACCTAATTTAACACGTCTTTCTGCAATGGCTTTGTACTCTTTTTTCAACACAGTATCTGATTTATCTTTTTCAGATTTGTCGATATCTCCTTTTGTACGCGCTGTTTCAAACTGCTTCCAAATAGCGTCGAATTCCATATCAAGCATACCCTCAGGGGCGTCAAAATTCGTTAATTTAGCAAGAGCATCAAATAAATCTCTTTTTAAGTGAGCTTTAGAAACATTATTGTATTCTTTTGTCAATTCTGTGGTAATTAATTTTTTTAAAGAATCCAGGTTTTCCTGCCCAAAAGTTTTTGCAAAGTCGTCGTTTATTTCAGGTCTTTTTGCTTTGCGTAATTCTTTTAAAGTCACATTAAAGGTTGCCTTCTTCCCCGCCATCTCAGAAGCATGATAATGTTCTGGAAAAGTAACTTCCACGATTGATTCGCCGGGGACGTTGATTCCAGTTAGTTGATCTTCAAATCCTGGGATAAATGTATTGGATCCTAATTCCAAAAAGTAATCTTTGCCATTTCCTCCTTTGAATTCTTTGCCATCTATAGAGCCAACAAAGTCAATTACAATAATATCGCCTTTTTTTGTTTTGCGTTTTTCATCCAAAACTTCCGATTCTTGTCGATTTTTTGTTAAACGATTCAACGCATCATCAATTTCTTTGTCTGTTACGTCAGCTTCTAATTTTTCAATTTTTATTTTAGAAAAATCAACAGGTGGAATTTGTGGCAATACTTCGATATCTATAGTAAATTCTAAATCTTGTCCATTTTTGAAAGATGTAACGTCAACTTTTGGTTTGTTAGCAGAACGAAGCTTATTATCTGCTAAAGCCTTTTGAAGGCCTTGTTGGATGAAAAATTCAGCCACTTCTCCGCGAACGGCTTGCCCATATTTTTGTTCAACAACAGACAAGGGCACTTTCCCTGGTCGAAAACCAGGCAATTTTGCTTGTGCAGTTAGGTTTTGCAATCTTTTGGCTGCTTCTTGTGTTAACGCTTTATTTGAAACGGTTATATTAAAAGAATGTGCAAGTCCTTTATTTTTGTGTTCTGTAATTTTCATTTTTTATCCTGTTTTTTCCTATTAAATTCGACCAAAAATGGTGCGGGCGGAGGGACTTGAACCCCCATGGATTGCTCCATTGGAACCTAAATCCGACGCGTCTACCAATTTCGCCACGCCCGCAGTTTTATTTTCCAAGAAGAAAAACTATAACTTAAAAACGAGTAAAAGTAAATAAAAATCATTGGTTAATGTTTTCTTTTTCAATAAAACGCTAGACTTTTTTTTTGTTTTAAGCTATAAAAATCTCCCAGAGGAAGATTATGCTGAATAAAAATGTAATTTCAAGACGCCGCACTTTTGCGATTATTTCTCACCCAGACGCAGGTAAGACGACTTTGACGGAAAAATTGTTATTGTGGGGTGGTGCTATTACGATGGCAGGTGCTGTTAAAGCAAAAAAAGAAAGTCGTGCTGCGCATTCTGATTGGATGAAAGTTGAACAGGAAAGGGGAATTTCCGTTGCTTCATCTGTAATGACTTTTGAATATAAAGGATGCACTTTTAATTTATTGGATACACCAGGTCATGAAGATTTTAGTGAGGATACTTATCGCGTATTAACGGCAGTTGATAGTGCTGTGATGGTGATTGATTGTGCCAAAGGGATAGAAGAACAAACACGTAAGTTGTTTGAAGTTTGCCGATTAAGGGATATCCCTATTATCACCTTTATCAACAAATTGGATAGAGACGGGCAAGATCCTTTTGCTTTGTTGGAAGAAATTGAAAAAACTTTAGCATTAGATGTTTGTCTCGCCAGCTGGCCAATTGGTATGGGAAGAGATTTCAAGGGGTGTTATGATCTTTTGAAAAACAAGTTAATTTTTTTAGATAAATCCAAGAAAAATGTAACTAGTGAAGGTGTTTTAATTGAAGGAATAAATGATTCTAAATTGGATTCTTTTTTAACTTTGAGCGAAGCATCCACCCTGCGTGGTAATGTTCAAATGGTGCAAGAATTATGCCCAAAATTTGATTTATCGTCATATTTGAATGGCAGTTTGACGCCGGTGTTTTTTGGAAGTGCTGTCAATAATTTTGGGGTGCAAGAATTGTTAAATGGCTTGATAGAAATGGCTCCGCCTCCGCGCCCTCAAGTAACATCAACAAGAACGGTATCTCCCGATGAAGATAACGTGACAGGATTTATTTTTAAAATTCAAGCAAATATGGACCCTAAACATAGGGATAGAATTGCCTTTATGCGTATTTGTTCTGGGCATTTTAAACGTGCAATGAAATTATTGCACCAAAGGACTCAAAGTCGAATCTTGCTTCATAACGCAGTATTGTTTTTAGCTCAAGAACGAGAATTGGCGGAGGAAGCATGGGCAGGAGATATTATTGGTATACCAAACCATGGGAATTTAAGGATTGGAGATACTTTAACTGAAGGCGAAAATATCACCTTTAAAGGAATTCCAAGTTTTGCGCCAGAATTGTTGCAAAAAGTGCGTTCAGTAGATCCGTTAAAAGCGAAACATTTAGGAAAGGCGTTAATGCAAATAGCTGAAGAGGGAGGGGCGTGTGTTTTTAAACCAAACATGGGGTCGGATTGGATCGTTGGGGTTGTGGGGGCTTTGCAATTCCAAATTTTAGCAGATCGTATTCGTACAGAATATAAAGTTCCTGTGGTTTTTGAACCAACGAGTTTTTTTACAGCACGTTGGATAAAAGCAGACTCTGCCCACCTGAAACATTTCATTGATAAAAATGTTGCAAATGTTGCGGTAGATTATGATGGAGATGCCGTCTTTTTGACAAGAAATTCATGGCATTTGAACAAGACTCAAGAAGATTTTCCTTCTGTGCAATTTTTGAAAATCAAAGAAAATATTTTATCCCAAAATGTTTAATTAAATCATTCTTTAAAAAAAATAAAAAAACGCTTGTATTTCTTTTAAAACTACCTATACTGAAGCTTGTTATAGTTTTTTCCTGAACAATGGAGATGAAAATGAGTGAAAAAAATATAGAATTTACAAGGGTTGCAGCCTATTATATTTGGGAAAGTGAAGGCCGCCCCTCTGGACGGGATTGTGAAATTTGGGCAAAAGCAGAAAAAAAAGTTGCCGCTCAGTCTAATGTGAAAAAAAAGGTAGCTTTTGCAAGTGCAAAAAAAGCACCTGCGAAAAAAAAGAGCACTCCCCAAAAAACAACGGCTCCAAAAATTAACCTTGTCCCAGTGAAATCGAAGACAACCAAGATTATTACACCACTTTATGGTTCTGTAAAAAAGTAGGTTGCTTTTGCTGGGATAAAACGGGAGCCTTTTTGATGGCTCCCTTTTTTATGGAAAAATTCCAAATAGTTAGTGGTACAAATAATTCACTTGTTGAAAAAGCTTGTTTTTTTATTTTTTAAAAGATAGCATATCGTTGTTATCTTATTTAAAAGGGGGTAAAAATGAAAATAGCAAAAATTACAATTTTGTCAGTTTTGTCTCTGTTGCTTGTTTCTT
>CAZXTR010000061.1:0-506 GCA_964643615.1 uncultured Lactobacillales bacterium
ATTCTGCCGTATTTGGCGGCATCCCGTTCATTACCATAATGCCCAGCCTGCCCACGTCAAGCCCAACGCTAATCATATTGGTTGCCAAAACCAAGTCGTAAGCCTTGCGTTCTTTAATGTTTCCGTCAAATTGAATTTCCAATTTGTCTAAATTCTTTTTGATTCTTTCGTTCGGGATACGGCTTGTTAATTCAATATTCCGATACGAAAGTTTATGGTAGTTGTTGGCTGTTGTATCGTTATTGTCCAAATACCGAACTTGTAGTTGTTTGATAATCGGCTTTAACTCTGAATTAATTTTATTGGAAAATCGTCCGATTTCTTTCAGGCTTTTGAAATACGACAAAATTGTCCAAAAACTATCTGCATCTTTTTTGTCAGTGGCATTTTTCCATATTTCCAACCTTGCGTAAAGCAGGGAAGCCAATAGTTGTAGATTGGTAACAACCGTTGTTTTTCCTGTTGGTAAAATACCAATGTATTTTCTTTTGCTTTCTTCAATTACT
>CAZXTR010000061.1:516-3785 GCA_964643615.1 uncultured Lactobacillales bacterium
TATCGTCGGCATTGGTGGCGTATTGTGGAAAAATTCTTGCTTCCCGCCCGTACAAACCCTCAATTTGTTTGTCCACATTTTTAACTGTGGCAGTGGAAGCAATAATTTTAGGATTGTCGCAAAGTTGCAACAAAGCATTTTCAAATAAGCCGACTAAACTGCCCAACGTACCGTTAAGCAAGTGCAATTCGTCCTGAATAATCAGTTCGGGTTTTCGGTTTGCACCATTATTGAAAAAAGTAGTTGCTTCGCCCTTCCAAGCCAGTGTTGCAAATTTATCAACAGTGGCAAAAAGAATTGTTGGCGGTTTTGAATAAACATCGTCATCAATCAGCACAACAGGCAATCCGCCGTTTTTTTCCGAGAAATGGCAATTCTCATTCAGGCAATGGCTGTGTAATTGTGTTCTTCCTATTCTGTGTCCGATTTGATAAGTTGCTTCTTTTTCCGATAATCGGGAAATAATTTTGGTATTGCACCACTGGCAATTTGATAACTGAAAAGGGTTTACAACATAGCTATCGCCTTTGTTTAGTTTATTCTGTGTCGCTTCTAACTTCTTTTTGGCATCTTTCAGATAATTTGGAATGGTTTGTTTCCCTACCCAAAAACCAATGGAAATTTTACTGTCGCCTAAATCTTTATAATAGCTTCGGATAAATTCGCAGGCTAAAATCATTTTTGAAGCCCGCTCAAATTGTTGTGCCGAAAGCAACCGCAATGTGTAGCGAATTATGATATTTACCCCGTCATAGTTGTTTGGATATTGTATTCTGCGCCAAAAAATAAGAAATGCGGAAACGGCTAAATAGGCTTCTGTTTTTCCGCCACCCGTGGGGAAATACAACAGGTCGATTAATTCTTTTTCTTTACTGTCTTCTTCTGCAAACGAGGTCAGACATTGTAGTATAAACGCTAACTGAAACGGTCGCCATTCGGGTACTCTGTCAGACGGAAAAGGCAGTGAGGCATAATCTTCAAACTTATGTTGCAAAATTTCATTTCGTTCCCAAACTTCAAAACCTTCCTTTTTATTGCTAAAATGCTGCTGGTTTTGAAACATTTGCAGGTAAATAGCAGTATTGGCTAACCGGAAAGCCCGCAAGGCATTTTCATTTTCCGACAATAATTTTATCCCATTGCTAATTCTGTTATAAATCTGCTCACATTTGGCAATGTTTTTCAATCCCAACTCATTTCCGTTAGCGGATTTCCGTTCATTTTCAATCCAATTTTTGTAGGCTTCGGCAACCTGTCTGAGATTTGAAATAATGTTTTCCCTGTTTGTATTATAAACGGACAGATTTCTAATATTCAGAATGTCGCCTTTGATTTTGTCAGTTTCGGAACTTTGGCTTTTTACGTCATATTCGGGCAAAAAAGTTGATTGTATCCATTGCGTCGTGTTGGGCGATTGGGCATTTTCCCACGTGCAGGCTGTGTTATGCCCTATTCCGAAAGCCAATTTGTCCCGATAGAGATAGTCCAGCATTTTGTCTTCATCTGTTTTGTACAGGTGTGCTTTGTAATCTCTGAACGGTAAAAGTTTATCGCTCTCAATCCTGATTTTAGTTTGAAAACAAGACAGTTGATTTACTTTTTCTTTTGAAAGTGAAAAATTGTCTTTCGGAATTAGGGTTTTGTTTTCAATAACGGCTTTGATATAATATTTGTCTGCATAATCGGTGTAAAGTTTTAAATGGAAAACAAGGTTTTCTTTCATTTCCTTGCTCCAATTTTCGGTATTGCAGTTTGGTTGTTCCGATAATTTTAATTCAATGTGTTGATTGGTTGCATCGAGAATATTGGCAATGCTTATTTCCAACTCAATGCAATTATCGTTTCGTTTGTATTTGTCTTTGAAAAACAGTTTTGTAATGGTTTTATATAGTGCGTGGTCGTAAGACGTATTTTTTCCTAAAGATTTTAAACTGTCCTGAAAATGCAGATATTCTTCGGTTCTTTTCCCGTCTTTGGTTCGCTGAATTTTTTTGGTTTGTGATAGTGTTTTGCTTTTTTCATCATAGCTTACATAATGGATTAAACCGTGTTCGCTCAACAGGTTTATTCCTTCGCCACTGTATGGAATTTTAATTTCGTCATATTTGGCTTTGCTGTAATTGCCAAAATTTATGATTGCGTTGAACCTGTCGCAGGTGTTTTCAACGGCAAATGTTATCCCGAAATGAGAGGGAAAAAAAGTATTTGCGGTGTATTTTGGTTGGGTATCTGTTTTATCGGTTTCGTCCTCATCTTCTTCAAATATTTCTCGCTCTTTAGTTTCAGATTCGATTAAGTCAGAAGTTAAATCGGTAGTATCGTCCGCATCTTCATCTTTCATTTCCTGTTCGCCATTATCGCCTGCGTTTGGCTGTAATTGTTTGGGGAACAGAATACCTGAGAAATACCGTTGCAAAGGTTTTCCTTCAATAACTTCATCGCTAAAATCATCTTTGCACCGGAAAATGTCCGAACCCGGACCGATAATTTCTTTTTGGACACGTTCAATAACAATATTCCTGTTCTTTTCTATGCTCATAATTCAATCTGTTGTAAGGTTGTTTCTTCCAATGTTTCAATGTTATCGCAAAATACTTTCTTGTCGGTTACAATGTGTATCGGCATAAAATCATCAACAAAAGTTTGCAAAGTATTTTCATTGAAATTTCTTTTTTGCAGGATTTCCCCGATTTTCTTTTTCATTAAAAACAAACGCAATTCCTGTTTCAAACCACGTCCAAGTACAATCATTGTGCTGTTATAGGTGGTTTTTGATTTGAGAATTGGTTTTAAAATAGCGTCAATTTCATTATCCGGTTTGTCGTGATAATATAACCTGAAAATCGCCCTTAAATCATTGTTAAACATAGGGAACTTTCTGTAACCTTTTCCATACGTTGCTAAGGTAGCAGGCAATATTCTAAGCCCTTTTTCTTTCAACTTTTGATAAAGAAAATCATCGCTCATTTTATGTCTCAATTCATTAATGAGTTGTTTCCAATATATGGCGTGTTCTTCTACTTTTCCAAAAATATCGGGTTCGGTTTCAACGGCAACCTGATATAAATTTTCTGCCAACTCCTCTTTGGGATAAATCCTTATTTTATTGCCAACTCTAATTTCACGCGATTTTACTAATTCACCTTTTTCTGTAAAAACCGTGTCGTTGCTTTCTAAAAACAGGATTGCCCTATTAGAAGTTACTTTGTAAATGAGTTTATCATCAATCTCGTTAAGCAATAAATCACATTCGTTTTTGTAGCCTTCGT
>CAZXTR010000062.1:0-3687 GCA_964643615.1 uncultured Lactobacillales bacterium
AATTTATTTTCCGTGAAATTAAAAGATTTTCAGGAGCTTCCCCTTCCGAAAACTGTGTTTTGCCCGGAAAAAGGAATGACGGATATTGCAAAGTAAAAGTTACAATATCAACAGTGTGCCCTTCAGCCTGAAACTGAGCAGCCAAACGCTCGTTAAATGCCGCCAAACCGCCGCGATAAGGATAAGCTGTGCCTACTATGGTGATTTTCATAAACCGTAATTTTCCTACAAAGGTACAAAAAAATGACATCAGTACGATTTTATTCCGTTTTTAGACCGTTAAAACAGTGTTTTTTCGTAACTTTGCATAAATAAACTTGAATAATTATATAAAACGAGCTTTTTATTCGTAAAATAATTTACATGACATGGCAAAAAACGTATCCCTTGTAACTTGGATTGGCGCAGGCAATTATGGCACATTGCTTCAATCGTATGCATTGCACCATGAATTAGAAAGATTGGGATATAATGTCTGTTTTCTGAACAAAATAGGTGTAGTACGTTCATTCAAACTATTCTTCAATCAATGTTTTTTTCGCAAAAAAAAGGAAAATTTCAGTTTGAAAAAACAGAAACAGAATGAATTTATAAAAAACTACCGCATTAAAAACGTATATACCATTTTCCCGAAATGTGCTATAAATAAGGCTACCGATGTTTACATTACGGGGAGCGACCAAATATGGAACACCATGTTTTATTGGGATCCTTTTTATTTTTTGTATTTTGCAGGGCGAAAAAAACGGATTGCTTACGCATCAAGTTTGGGGACAAATTACATTAATCCTAAATACAAATCGCGAGTTAAAAAATATTTACTCAAATTTAGCCATATCGGATTAAGAGAACAATCGACCATACAACTTCTGTCAGAATTACTTGGCAGGAATGATATTGTTTCCGTTCCCGACCCGACATTTTTACTTACCGCAAAGGAATGGAACGAAATAGCGCAAAAAGCCGTGTTAGAATTTGACGTTCCCGAAAAATATATGTTTGTTTATTTTGTTGGAAAAAGAGATTCATACACCACAACATTAGAAACTATACGAAAAAAACATGGAATAAAACAGATTATTATTGTGCCTTCTTTTGAATCAGGCTTTTTCAACATAGCAGATGCTTTGATATATAAAAATGCCGGACCTGCAGAATTTGTAAAACTTTTGCAAAATGCGACCGTTATTTGTACGGATTCTTTTCATGCTTCTGCTTTCTCCATCAATTTGAGTAAAGATTTTTATGTATTGAAACGATTCTCTGATAAAGATGAAAATTCGCAAAATGTCAGAATTTATGATTTGCTTTTGCGGTATAATTTAAAACATCGCCTTTGTGATGAAGCCTGTAAAATTGAAAATCTACCCATTGATTATTCATCCGTACAACCACTTCTTGAAAAAGATCGAAAAAACGCAAAAACATATCTAATAAATTCCATAGAAAACTAACACTATGATAATCTGCCAAGAAACACAATGTACAGGTTGCTTTGCATGCATAAATGAATGCAAGTTAGACTGTATCTCTATGGAAGAAAACCATTATGGTGAATTACACCCCAAAATAGACGACAGTAAATGTATTGAATGTGGAGCTTGCCAAAAAGTGTGTCCAAACAATGCCGAAGTTTCATACCGATATCCCATTATCTGCTATGCTGCATGGAACACCAATCATACAAAAAGAGCAAAGTCGGCATCAGGAGGCATAGGAAACGCATTAGCCGACTTTACAATAAATAAAAAAAACGGTGTGTTTGTCGGAACGCAATACAATAAAGATTTCATTCCCGTGCACACAATGGCAAAAAAAGGAGACGATATTTCTTGTTATCAAGGTTCAAAATACATAAAAAGCATAGTAGGAAATTCAACTTTTCGACAAATTCAGTCGTTATTAGAAAAAGGAACAGACGTAACTTATATATCAACACCTTGCCAAATAGCCGGTTTGCTCTCTTTTTTAAAAAAGAAGTATGATAATTTGATAACTGTTGATTTAATGTGTCACGGAGTTTCTCCTACCCGTTATTTTAAAGACGAACTTACACGCATCATGCGTAACAAAAAAATATCACATTTGACAGATGTCCGTTTTCGAGATAATGAAAACCATAATTTCAGAATGACGTTGTGGGACAATGAAAAGCTGCTATTTAACAAATCGGGGCGATGCGAATATTATTTTGCTGCATTTTTATATGGTATATCGCTGCGTGAATCTTGCTATTCTTGTAAATATGCAAAACCGGAAAGAATATCAGATATTACAATTGGCGATTTTATTGGTTTAGGGAAAGATGTGTCTTTTAATCATCCCAAAGAGAATGTTTCCGCTGTATTGTTGAATACTGAAAAAGGAAAACTCTTTTACGAAGAGATGAGTAAAGCTTATCCGACCATCAAAAATGAGCAAAGGTTGTATGAAGAGCGTCTTGCCTATCCGTACTCCCTTAGAGAGCCTACTCCGCGTCCAAAATGCAGAGAAAAGTTTAGGCAACAAGTTCGCATAAAAGGATTTTCTAAAGCTATCAGAAAAACGATAGGATTTAAAGTATTAAAAAGTAGATTTTGGGAGTTTTTACGTCAATACGCCATTACTCGAAAATTGTTGAAAGTGATAAAAATAGATAAGGATTAGTATGTCTCCAAAAGTCAGTATTGTAATACCAATTCATAATGCAGGTAAAAATCTATACAAATGTCTGGATTCTTTATCCGCACAAACGTTGCGTGACATAGAAATCATTTGTGTACTCGATTGTCCTACGGACGGTAGTGACACTATTGCAAAAGCGTATGCAAAAAAAGATGCCCGATTTGTCATTATCGAAAACACAGAAAATCAACATATTGGAGGAAGTAGAAATATCGGATTAAAAACTGCTATTGGCAAATATGTAACCTTTTGTGACCATGATGATGCGTCTGCTCCTAACTTTTTAGAAATTATGGTGGCTATTGCCGAACGCAAAAACTCTTTTATTGTAGGTTCGTACGATTCATATTATCAGAAAAACATTCAGCTATCAGGTGTTATTTCATGCGACACAAAACAGGCATATATCGATTTACTGTCGGGCAAAGCCACTTTACACAGTCCTTCCGTTTGGACTTATTTGTATGAAAGAGAGTTTTTAATTAGAAATCAAATTATTTTTGTTGATACCCGAAAGGTATCTGTAGAAGACAGGCTTTTTAATACGGAAGTAATGGCGTGTCTGATAAATGAAGGCATAAAACACTATTTTTGTGCTACACAACATCTCTATTTTCACGGAATAGAACACACAAATAGCAATTACTCATACAGAAGGTTTGAAAATATTTTAGCCTTTCTTGAAAAAATGGGGCATATAGATTTAATAGTTGAAAAAAAAACAGAGACTCCGAAAAATTTAAACACGTTTATTGAATGTATTGCCAGGTTTTTATACCTTTCACTACGCTTCGAAATCAAACAAAACGGTCTAATTCCTTCTGTCAAAAAGCTTTCTATCATAAAAAACTATCCATTTGTTTGGCATAGTTTAAAAAACTATAAAACAATCTATAATAAGAATTTAACTCCCCCTAAAAATATTTTTGTTGCCCTTTTAAAAAAAATATAATTAGATATGTCAAAAAAGCCATTAGTTTCTGTTATCACCGTTACCTATAACGCCAAATCGTATCTTGAGCA
>CAZXTR010000063.1:0-3577 GCA_964643615.1 uncultured Lactobacillales bacterium
GCTCCCAGTCGCCGGGTCATCTGGACATTGGGCCTTGTGTTTTTTCACCAAACGGGTATTTAAAAACAAACTTTTGCTTACAACTTCCATAAAAAAAACAGCCCGCACCCGGAGCCGCTTGCGTAAGAACCGGCAATCAGCAAGCTGCTTGCCTCCAAGCTGTTGCGCCGCCGCTGATCCCGGAGCCGGGATTCATTCGGCGTCGCTCTTTAGGACAGTTTAGGTCCCCCGCCCACCCAGGCCGCGCCAAGAAAAAATCGCTGGTAAGCTGCAATAGGCAATATAATGCCTGCTAAAGCAGGCACCGGGCAAACCGTTCGCGCAATTATCGCGCCGGCCTCCTGCCGTCACGATAATTGCATTGCTCACTGTCTGATAAACGCGTTTATCAGACCTTGCCCTTTATATTGCCCATTGCAGGCCTCTGCCTGCCGGGAGCCCGGCAGGTCCGGCTTTACATAACAAAACATTATGCAAACTTACCAGCGAACTTTCAATTTATTACACCGCCGCAAAGCGGCTGATATAAAAAAATATAACCATATAACGGCGCAGCCCCCACCGGCCCCCAGGGGCCTCCTAAAACAAAAATTCTTACATCATATCTGTATTGACGTATAATTTAATTTAAAGAAACTTAATGTTTTAATATGTTGTGAGTGGGGTAAATACAGAATGTTGCAGGATTTAACTTATTGGTTGGTAACAATAGCTATTGTTTTAGTTTTTATCATATTAGCCATTCGAATTTTTTTAACACAATATGGAACCAAAAAAGGGAATTGGCGAAACAAATTTTAAATACAAAAGTTGTTTTTTATAAACATTAAAAATGATATATGATTATATATAATTATTTGTGATTATGTTTAGGCTGTGATAAGATGAAAAACATGATTAAATTACTTGATTGTTCAGAAGTTGCTGAAGTTTTAAAAGTGTCGCAAGGCACTATTAGAAACTGGGTTTGCACAAAAAAAATACCATTCAAAAAAGCTAATGGTAAAGTTTTATTTTCTGTAACAGAATTACAAAGTTGGCTAGAAGAGCAAAGCAATAAAAAAATAAGAAAAATGCCATGTTCTGCGAATAAATCATTTAATGCAGCTGCTTTAATTTTATCCTATTGTGGTTTTGATCCAAAAACATTTACTCACGACAATAAAATTATAGATTTTTCTGCGGTATTATCAAATAATTTGTCTTTCCAGCAAAAAACTTTGGTTTCTATTGCTGCTAATCTATACGATTTAGAACAATATAAAGCTGACTTCTGTGGTAGTCTGTCTCTTCTAGATGCCAATGCTCTACAAACTGTCTTAACAGCAATAAAGTTAAGATTTTAACCAATAAGAGGGTTTTTATATGCTTAAACAAGAATCTTTCTATTCTCCAGCAGAAGTTGCTGACATGCTTTCAATATCAAAGAGAACTCTGCTAAGTTGGGAAAAAAACGGAAAACTTGTTCCTAAGCAGCATCCACTTAATCAAACAAAGATTTATGCAAAAACAGATTTAGCAAGATTATTGCCTGATTTTAAAATGTTTAATACTAATTGGGATGCAGAGATGCTAACAAAGCCAGTTAGAGATTTTTATTCAATCGAATTATTTGCTGGTGCTGGCGGGTTAGCTTTAGGCCTCGAAAAAGCTGGTTTTAAAGCTGTTATATTAAATGAAATAGATAAAGATGCTTGTCAAACGATGAAAACTAATAGACCAGAATGGGATGTTAGACATGAGGACATTGCAAATATAGACTTTAAGTCTTTTGCCGGTAAAGTTGATTTTGTATCGGGTGGTTTTCCCTGCCAAGCATTTTCTTACGCAGGTAAAAAATTGGGTTTTGAAGATATAAGGGGCACTTTATTTTATCAATTTGCTAGAGCAGTAAAAGAGATTCAACCTAAAGTGTTTTTAGGTGAAAATGTAAGAGGCTTGCTTAAACATGACAATGGAAGAACACTTGAAACAATCAAAGGGGTAATCCGAGATCTAGGTTATACACTAGTTGAACCTAGAGTTTTAAAAGCCGTTTTCTTTATGGTGCCGCAAAAAAGAGAAAGACTATTTTTAGTTGGTATTCGTAATGATTTGGCTCATAAATTTAAACTAAACTGGCCATCACCGTATAATCGCATACTTCTGCTTCGAGATGCTCTTAAAGCGGGAATATTGTTCCCTTGCGATGTTCCAGATAGCCCGGGGCAAAAATATCCAAAGCGTAAAAAAGAAATATTAGATCATGTTCCTCCAGGAGGGTATTGGCGAGATCTTCCGGAAGATCTGCAAAAGGAATATATGCAAGGTAGTTATTTTTTACAGGGTGGGAAAACTGGTATGGCAAGGCGTCTCTCCTATGAAGAACCTAGTTTGACTTTAACCTGTGCACCTGCTCAAAAACAAACAGAACGTTGCCATCCAGATGAGACTCGACCGCTTACTGTCCGGGAATATGCTAGGATCCAAACATTCCCAGATGATTGGCATTTTTGTGGTTCGCTTTCCAGTCAATATAAGCAAATCGGAAATGCAGTGCCAGTTAACTTAGCATTTGCAATGGGGCGCAGTTTAATACGTTTGTTCAATGATATAGAAAACGATATTGCTAGTGAGTTTCCCACAAGTGAGTGTTCTCCAACAAAACAATTGGAATTTGTTTTTTAAAAAGTCTAGTTAACTTATTAATATTGTGTTTTGTTTGAATATTTGGTACACTCGTTGTGGTGAGGTGTACAATGAAATATTTAAACAAGCTTATGCTTAAGCATTCTTTGGCTGAAGAAATTATAAACCCTTTGATAGAGGTACAGCGGTCCTCGCCTGATATTTATAGTAACACCATTGATCCTTTTTCTGCTGTTATTGATGCAATGGTAAGTAATATTACTTTACAAGATTGGCTTGTTCGCGAAGAGCAGCGCCAAGTTCAAAAGACGCTCCAAAACAAAATTGGTGAACTTCACGAGATCATTCTTGGCAATATTAGTGGTTGTAGACGGTTAAGAGTCGGGAAAATTATTGATTTGGTCAATAATGATAAGCGCTTAATAGCCGAAATCAAAAACAAATGGAATACAACCAAAGGTAATCACAAAGTAGATATTTATGATGACATTGATAGTGTGTTAAAAAAACCGGAATACAAAGGCTATACTGGTTATTATGTAGAGATTTTGCCAAAAAACAGACAAGTTTACAACAACCCTTTTACACCCTCAGACAATAGAACAAGTTCCAATAGACCGGTTAGAGGAGATATTCGACAAATTGATGGCAAAAGTTTTTATGCTCTCTTAAGCGGTGATCCAGATGCTATTTTCAAAGTATATCAGTTGATTCCTGAAATAATAGCTGAAATAATGTCGGAAGCAGGTTTGTCACCAAATAGAGAAATTGTGCATGAAAAACTCTTCCAATTTTTGTTTGGCAAAACTTTTACATAATTATAGATTCTGCTATAAATAAAATCTTTGCTGATTATAAAAAAGTTATATTGAAAAAGTTTAAAATCAACCAAGCTTATTTTAGCCCACATCTCCCCACCTAAAACCCTTATGCACCACAAATCCCATTC
>CAZXTR010000064.1:0-3538 GCA_964643615.1 uncultured Lactobacillales bacterium
TCTATAGTTGCAAATTTAATTCTTCTCAGGAATTATTCCTTAATTTGAATAACCTAGCCGATGGTATCTATTTTATTAAGGTAGTTAATAATAATAATGTCTATACTTCTAAATTAGTGATCGCAAGATAATTAATTTTGTGATGTCAGAGCTGATACTTTCTTCTGCCTATTTCCCTCCGGTGGAATATTTCGGACTTATTTTAGCTGCTGATAATGTTTTATTAGAAGATTCGGAAAGTTATCAAAAACAGTCCTATAGAAATAGAACTCATATTTTATCGGCAAACGGTATGCTCGCCTTGACCATTCCTATTTGTCATCATAGCCCCGGTTGTCTCATTAAAGATATTAGAATTGACTATAAAACTCCTTGGCAAAGAAATCATTGGAAGTCAATTCAAGCTGCTTATAATAATAGCCCTTATTTTCTTTTTTTTCAGGATATCTTTCTCCCTTTTTTTCAAAAAAAAATTCCTTTTCTTTTTGATTTTAATTCGGAAGCATTTATTTTGCTGATGAATTTATTGAAAATTGATAAAAAAATTCAACCTACCGGCAATTTTATCGCTTCTTATAATAGTTCCCTAGACTGCCGAAATGAAATTCATCCCAAAAAAACAATTTTGCCTGATTACCGATTTAAATTTAATCAACCCTATTATCAGGTTTTTGAGTCTAAATTTGAATTTGTACCCAATTTATCAATTTTGGATCTTTTATTTAACGAAGGAAGTAATGCTCGTTCAATAGTTCAAAATTTTTGTACTTTTGCCCCTTTGTGAGTTTTATTGGGGTGTTGACTTTTCAAAATCTTAAAAATTAGCTTTAAGTATGAATCTGAAGTTGTTTTTTCAAAGAATAAAATCCAATCTCTTTTGTTTCGTCAATTCTTTGATGAAACCAAGACATATTTTTAGTTCTGAAGTTATGCATCTTCGTTTTATTAAATTCAAAACGAAAAAAATAAGATATGATATCTCTAAACACTACTATACCTTTTCTCTGAAAAATAAAGATGATGTTTATAAATATATCTTTTCTTTGTTGATGCTTTTTTTTCTTTTTTTGTTTCCTTTTATGTCCAAAGATGTTGGTTTGAGCGCTGATGAAATTAGGAAAAATGAAAATGCAAAAGCTGTTTATGAATACTATGCTCATGGAAATCAAGATATTAAGTCTATTCCCGATTTAAGGTATCAAGGTCAAGCAGTTGATAATTTTGCCTATGCCATTAATCAATGGATTGGAGCTGATGATTTCCTCATTTCCCGTCATTTGATTAATTCTCTTTTTGGATGGCTTACTCTTTTAGTAACAGGTTTATTATTGGTCAGACTTGTTAGCTGGCGTGCTGCCTTTTTTGGGGTCCTTTTTTTGTTTATTTCTCCTCGCTTCTTTGGCTCTGTGTTTTCTAATCTGGTTGACGTTCCTTTTGCCTTTGCATACATTTTTACTATTTTCCAGCTAATCCTTTTTTGCTTTGACTTGCCAATTGTTAAATGGAACAGAATAATTTATGTTACACTTGCTATTGTATTCGCAACCCTGATTTCGGATGCCGGTTTTGTCTTGATTTTTTACTTTGTCGGTTTTGTGATGCTTTATTTTATTTCTCAGAATCCGATTAAGAAGCTTTTTACTAAACAATATTTTGTCTCTTTTTTTCAACTGCTTGCTTTGTTGGCCGGAATGACTGTTGTTGTGTATCTTGTCGATTATATATATCTTCCTGCAGAACTTCATCCTGCTACTGTGAATCCGCTGGATGCCCTTTCTTTGCTTAAAAATAATTTGCACTCGTCACTACAACTTTTTGAAGGACATTTTTTTCAAACTGAGAATCTGCCCGGTTACTATCTGCTGAAAATGATGTTTATTACGATTCCTTTTGTTGTGCTGCTGGGATTTTTGGTTCATTTTATTTTATGGAGAAAGACAATTTCTACTGTTTTGCCATTTCCGGAAATCGTTTTGTTGACGGCCTTCTTTTTCCCATTATTTGTTGCTAATAATCAACGATTATTTCCTGCTAATGATTGGAGCCTTTTACTCTTTATTTTTCCTGTTTTTGTTGTTCTTGCCGCGGCTGGAATAGAAGCCCTCCTGAGAAAAATTGATGATTTTTATACCAATATTGTGATTGTCGGAATTTTTCTGCTTTTGTCAATTATGCCATTGAGACATGTCATTTTTAATCATCCTGTTTCTTATGTCTATTATAATGAAATTTCGGGTGGAATTGACAATGCTTATGGAAAATATCCATTGGATTATAATGATCAAATTAATAAAAAAACAGCTCTTGCTATTATTAAATATATTAATAATCAAAATATTGCAGATTCATTGAAGGGACAAAAAACAGTAATATATACTGACGGAGGAAAAGGACTACAATATTTTTTGCAAAAGGACTCTGCACAAATTTCTCTTGGCTTTTGTGAGTATGATGAGTTGGATTCTACTACAAATTGGGACTATTTTATCTCTTTTGCCAATAATAAAACCCCCGCTCAATTAAAAGATAAAAGTTGGCTTAAAAAAGGTCTCTTTAAAACATATAAAATTGAGGGAAAACCTATTGTTGCCTTTATCAAAAATCCTCGCGATACTTTTCTTTCTGTTGCTTCTGAATAATATTGTGCTTCAATTTGTTGCTTTATATTTCTAAAAAATAGATTTATAACTGAATAATATCTTTTTATTTGGCAGAAGCTCTAATTTTCTCATTAAATTAGAATTGTGCTTCTATTTTAAATTCCATAAAAAAAAGAAATAACAATTGTTATTTCTTTTTTGGCAGGGGAAGAGAGATTCGAACTCCCATCAATGGTTTTGGAGACCACGATTCTACCCTTAAACTATTCCCCTTTAAACAAAAGGGATGTAAAACACATCCCTTTTGAAATTTCTAAGTTAATGCTTAGTCTAAAATCTGAGTAACCTGACCTGCACCAACGGTTCTGCCACCTTCACGGATGGCGAAACGGAGGTTAAGGTTGATTGCAATCTCAGATAATAATTGAACGGTAATAGTTAAGTTGTCACCCGGCATAACCATGTCAACACCTTCAGGGAGTATAATCTCACCTGTTACGTCAGTTGTACGGAAGTAGAACTGAGGACGGTATTTGTTATGGAATGGAGTATGACGACCACCTTCTTCTTTTTTCAAAATATAGACTTCAGCTTTGAATTCTTTGTGAGGTTTGATAGAACCCGGTTTTGCAATAACCATACCACGACGGATTTCATCTTTGTCAATACCACGAAGTAAAAGACCAACATTATCACCGGCTTCACCTCTGTCCAAAATTTTACGGAACATTTCAACACCGGTAACTACTGATTTTAATTTTTCAGCACCCATCCCAATAATGTCAACCGGATCACTACTGTTAATAACACCGGTTTCAATTCTTCCGGTAGCAACAGTACCACGGCCTGTGATGGAGAAAACGTCTTCAACAGGCATTAAAAATTCCTTATCTTTATCACGTGTTGGAAGAGGAATCCATGTGTCAACAGCATCCATC
>CAZXTR010000065.1:0-1416 GCA_964643615.1 uncultured Lactobacillales bacterium
ATCAATTGAAAAATATTGTCGTACAGAATTAGATGCCTCTATAGAAACTATTTTACGTTCACCTAAAGGTATATCCAACATAAAATCCAATTTCTCTGCCAACGCTTTAGCGTCATTTGGGGGAACAAGAAAACCCGTCACGCCATCTTGGATTGTTTCTATAACGCCTCCGTGCCCTGCCGCAACAACCAACTTACCCATCGCTTGTGCTTCTGGAATCACGCGCCCAAAAGCCTCTGGATAAATCGATGCAGAAATAACAATATCGCTTAACATATACACCACAGGCATATCCGAACAATGGTCACGTATTAAAAGCGTTGTTTTTCTATCTAAATGTGTAGCTTTTTCTTCAATTTCTTTGTGATATTCAACGCGTCCTTGATCAGAACCAACAAAAAGGCATGTTACTTCTTTATTTTTCATTTGCGATAATGCGTCTAAAACAATTTCATGTCCCTTTCCACGAGTTAAGCGCCCAGGCATAACCAATACAGGCTTATCCACAGGAATACGCCATTTTTCAGACAATTCTATAACCCTTTGCGGATGCACCCGTATCGGATCAAATTTTTCAACGTCTGCACCACGATAAATTAAACGAATCTTTGACGTTGGAATGCCATAATTTTCTAAAATGTGATGCGTAATAAAATTGGAAATAGAAATTACCAAATCTCCGGACACCATCACACGATTATACCATTTTTTTATCCATTTTGGACGAACTCCATATGCCCCATGAAAGGTCGTCACAAATCGCACATTGGGATATTTTTTAATAGCGAATTTAACAATCCACGCAGGGATTCGTGATCGCGCATGAACAATTCCAACGTGCTTTTTTGCAATAATTTTAGACAATCTAAAAATATTTCTCATAATCACGAATGGATTTTTTGAATGCACAGGCAATTGAATATGTTCAACCCCTAATTTTTTCAATTCACAAATCATCGGGCCCCCATTAGACACCACGATATTAGGCCATCCCGCATCTTGAAGGGCTTTCGCGACTTCAATTGTCCCACGTTCCACACCACCACTTTGCAATGCTGGCAAAATTTGCATAATTACAGGTTTTTGTTTCATTCAATTATTCCGGTAAAACTTGATATCCCTTTTTTGAAGGCTTTCTTTGCGTATAGCCTCTATCTTCCATGCACGATTCGTAGCTTGATGGCGACATAGACCAATCATCAACCAAAGAATTAACGTAAACTTCTTGAGCCCCTGGATAGGGTATAAAGTTTGCCCATATGCCGTTATCGGAATTATTATCGAATCTTAATTCAGGCAACGGTTCTGAACCTAGAGGCCAACTCGGGGCTGTCCAGGGCCAAAAATCTGCTTCAGCCAAACATTGGGAATGATCTCGCGCGAACCATTCGCCCCCCACTTTTAGATTTTGCCAAT
>CAZXTR010000065.1:1426-3497 GCA_964643615.1 uncultured Lactobacillales bacterium
CTGTTTGACCTCCACTACATCCCGTCAATTCTACAGTTCCCATCAAACAAAGCCCTAAAAGGAAAAATTTTAATATCTTTTTCATCTTTTACTCCTCTAAAAATCCAAATCCGAATAACTATCTGGCGGTATTATACCGGCCAATCTGTCCGATAGCAAGGATTGAAACGATGGCCTTGATTTTATTCGTGCATACCAAGCCTTTGTTTCCGGAAAACTTTCCCAATCTACCTCTCCTAAATAATCTAAAACGGACAAATGCGCAGACACATCAAAATCGGCCAAAGAAAATTTTTCGCCAGCCAAATAATTACGTCTTTCGGCCAGCCATTCCAAATATTTCATATGCCTTTTTAAATTTTGACGACCCGATCGTATTACAAACGCATCAGGTTCTTTTTTAAAACGCAGCTGCTTAATGACTTTTTCATAAACAATGGCTTGATACACTTCACAATAGAACAACACATCAAACCAAGACATGATACGCCGCACCTCGGCACGATAAAGAGGCGTGTCACCTAATAAATCCACAGGTTGCGTTTCGTTTAAATATTCGCAAATAGATTGATGCGCATTTAAAATATTTTCCCCATCAATTAATACAGGAACTTCCCCCGAAGGGCTTATCTTTAAAAAATCAATTCGCCTGTCCCACGGTTTTTCAAAAATAAGTACGTGTTCAATTCCTTTTTCAAACAGACACAACCGAACCTTTCTAGAAAAAGGGCAAAGAGGATAATGGTATAATGTCATGCGATTCGTTGTCATTTCTTTTTTATCTTTGTTTTTATATATTGTTCTGCTTTTTTGCTGGGAGATTGATTGTCTCCTTGCCCTAATTGTTTCAAAACGGATTTTGTTTGTTCAGTTTGTTCAACACCCCGCTGTCCCAAAAGTTCTTTTAATATACACACAATTTGCTTCGAATTGCAACTTTCTTGTAATAATTCTGGGATAATTTCTTTATCCGCTAGTAAATTGATTAAATTCACAAATCGAATTTTTAAAATTCGTTTTGCCAAAGCTGCCGTCAAAGGGTTAATATGGTATACAATCAAGTGCGGAACTTTAGCCATTGCCAATTCAAGACTGACCGTCCCGGATGCCGCCAATGCAACTGTACTCGCCGAAAAAGCATCATAGCGTTCTTTTTCCCCACAAACTACCGTCACAGGCACATCCCAAGTTTGTACTGCAGCTTCGACTGTCTTTAATACTGTTTGAACCGTCGGCACAACTACATGCAAAGCGGGATAGTCTGATTTCATTTGTTGAACGACTTGTTTAAAAATTGGCAACAAGTATTTGACTTCTGTTTTTCGGCTTCCAGGCAAAACTGTCATTACAAAATCTGATGAAGATAAGTGGTTTTTTTTCATAAAAGATTCTTTATCCCCTTTGTCTGCACCACTTTCCGTCACGGGATGCCCTACATATTCTGTCTGGATGTAGTGAGGCGTAAAGTATTTTTTTTCAAACGGCAACAACACCATTAACCCATCTACCCATTGATGAATGGTTTTTGCCCTCTTGGATTTCCATGCCCATACTTGAGGCGCAACGTAATGTACATGAGGAACAGAGATTTTCTTTTTTTGAATCAACTTGTGGACTTGAATAGAAAAAGACCAACTGTCCACAGTCACTACGATATCGGGTTTAATTTTTTGGATATCGTTTACCACTTCGTGTAATCGCTTTAAAATTCGTGGAATACTTGGCAAAACTTCAAAAAAACCCATCACAGACAAATCCGAAATATTGAACAAAGATTTTAATCCTTGTTGTGCCATTGCTTCTCCTCCGACACCAAAAAAAGAAACATTTGTATCTTTTTTCATTACCCGCATCAAACGCGATGCTAATAAATCTCCGGAAGGTTCCCCAGCTACTAAATAAACTTTTATTTTTTGAGACATGATTCATCAATCCCAATCAAAAACAATCCTAATTGATCGGCTTTTTCAATCACGACCTTTTCTTGCACTACAAAAGCACAGCCTTGTTCCACAGCAATGCCTGCCAACCCAAAACGTTTTGCATTTTCGACGGTTTTTACGCCTATTGT
>CAZXTR010000066.1:0-3288 GCA_964643615.1 uncultured Lactobacillales bacterium
CTGGGCTCAATGATGACTATGTTTTTAAAATTATATTTATACTTTAAAAACAAGCCGATATCAGTGGTATAATCTGTCATTAGGGACTGTGATCCTACAATATAATCTGTTTTAAATCCCAATATATCAAATCCAATATTAAAAATACTCTTTCCAATATAATAATTGAATTTAAGATTGGCGTTAAATCCGCTCATAGTACTTTGCCTTGAAGAAAAGGCTTCAACTTTTTCATCAAGGGAAGTAACATAATTGGAATAAGAAATAGTCCCTTCAATAGTGGTGGGAACTTCTCCTGGAACAATCAGAAAATTTGTACCAAGTCCCCAATTGTTCCAGTTGTATGATGCAATAGCACTGTAATTTACATTATCATCAAAATGAAAACCAAAAAAATTAATTTTGGTACCATTAACTGCCACAACTGACATTTTCCCATAAAAGTCAAGATAATTATAGGGAAGTCCTTCGCTTACATAGGGATAGAAAAACTTACACGATTGTTCCAAATAAGATCCTTTAGCAGAAAGAATATAACTAAGAGAGGCTTTTCGCTTGTTTTTAAGCTTTACTATAGGGCCTTCAAGTAATAATTTAGCCCCAAAAGTATTGAGGTCAATTTTTCCGGAGGTTCTTTTTTTATTCCCATCACGAGTCTGAATATCCATAACAGAAGATATCCTTCCCCCAAAATCAGCTCCAAAACCACCCGTATATACATCGGCATTGTTGATAATGTCGCTGTCAAAAACAGAAAACAGTCCAATTGAATGAAAGGGGTTGAATACTAACATCCCGTCTAGCAACAACATGTTTTGAATGGGGGTTCCTCCCCTAACATAAAGCTGTCCCCCTTGATCTCCTGTGGAAACAATGCCCGGAAGTACCTGTAAATATTGAGCAAAATCCGGTTGTCCTCCAATTGCCGGCATTTTGGACATTTCTTTGGGCGTAACACTAATAACGGATGTTCTGGTCTCTTGAATATTCCTTTGTCCTTCTGCGCTAACCTGTACAGCTTCTAAAGAGACTGCTGTAGGAATAAGTTGATATTTTTTGGTAATAGTTGAATTTACGGATAAAATTATTGTATCAATAATGTTGTTAAAGCCAAAAAATGAGACGAGAACCACATATTTCCCTTCCGGAATCTTATTAATAATAAAGGCTCCATTTCTTTCTGACAATCCTCCATAATTAGTTCCTTGGAGTTGAACTGATGCATAACCAATAGGTTCTCCATTGCTGTTGTCATAAACAAAACCCTTAATCATTCCCCCTTGAGCCAACACAAAAAAAGAAACTAAAGAAAAAAAGAGCGTAAAAAAGAGTATTTTTATGTTCATTATATTATTTTTTTTGGTGGGGGCAAAAATACATTATTTTTATTCTTATTGACCAATAGATTAAATAAAAAAAGGTTGGAATAAAAATTCCAACCTTTTAAAAACAATACCTAGTTCAATTATTTTTGCTCAGGTTGATGATTTTTGCAACCTTCTTTTTTTTCTTTACAACATTCGGGTTTGTCGCCTTGCATTTTATGACATGATAAAGCATCAAATTCTTCTATAAGAGCTTTTTGCTGATCAACGGTTAGTTTGTCCCATGTTGCAAGTTTTGCTTTATAATCAGCCATTTTTGCTTCCATCTCAGCTTTTTTAGCTTCTCTTTCAACAATCATTTTGTCGATACATTCTTTTCTTTTGGTAACAAGTTCTTGCTTTTTTTCAGCTGTTTGATTATCCCAATCTTTCCAAGCTTCACATTCAGCTTTTTGTTCCGAAGTCATTTCTTTACAACAAGGTTGATCTCCTTTTTGACATTCTTTTTGTTGGGGTTCTTCAGCCGGTGTTGTTTCTTGAGTTTTGTTTCCACAGGAGGCAAAAAGGAATAAACCAGCTATTGCCATCATCATTAATTTTTTCATACTTTAATTTTTATTGGTTAATACATGTTTTCAAAAAAGTGAGCAAAAATAATAAAGAATTTTTACTTTTACAAATACATTTTCAACTTTTTATTTTTTGATTCCTGGCGCAATCTTTTCAGTGCCCTTTCTTTTATTTGTCTAACTCTTTCACGAGATAAATCATATTTGTCTCCAATTTCATCCAAGGTATATTCATGGGTGCTTCCAATACCAAAAAACAGTTTGATTATTTCACACTCTTTTTCCGATAAGGTGGCAAGAACATCATTGATTTCTGAGGAAAGTGATTCATGCATCAAATGTGAATCCGTGTCTTCATCATTTTCAAAAATAAAAGTGTCAATAAATTTGGTTTCTTCGTCAGGAGAAATTGGGGAATCTATAGATTGTGGGTGGGAATTCATTTTCATGATTTCAGCCACTTTATAAACAGGAAGATCTACCACTTCGGAAATTTCATCCATGGTTGGAATTCTTTGCAAATCTTGTTCAAGACGCGCTATTTCTTTTTTTATTTTATTAATTGTCCCAACTTGATTAAGGGGCAGCCTTACAATTCTTGACTGATCGGCAATAGCCTGAAGGATTGCCTGTCGGATCCACCAAACCGCATAAGAGATGAATTTGAATCCACGTGTTTCATCAAAACGTTTGGCCGCCTTGATTAAACCAACATTTCCCTCGTTAATAAGGTCTTGAAGAGAAATCCCTTGATTCTGGTATTGCTTTGCTACAGAAACTACAAAGCGAAGATTTGTAATGGTCAATTTTTCCAACGCCGCCTGGTCCCCAGCCTTTATTTTTCTTGCTAACTCAACTTCCTCTTCGGCTGAAATCATAGGCTCTTTCCTGCCAAAACAGAGCAACGATGTGTTTGAAATCATAGGCTCTTTCCCAATATCAACCAAATATCGATCCAAAGACGCAGTGTCTCGATTGGTTATCGACTTTGAAATTTTTAATTGTCTCATTTGTAAAAATTATTCAACCTATTACTTTAATTCTATTTTATTTGTTTTCTGATTATTATTACGCAAATATGTTAATAATATTTCATCTCCCGGAGAATGTTGAGCTAATACTTCTCGCATCTCAGACATGGAGTTTATTTCGGTGTTGTCAACATTTAAAATAATATCGCCTACTTCTAATCCACCTAAAGATGCAGCTCCCCCATCGACCAGTTCTTTCACATATAAACCCTTAACCTCTTTGAGATTCAATTCGTCTGCAGTTGGACTGTCTATTTCAATCAAAACTGCCCCAAGAATTGCTCTTTGAACCGTTTTAAAGTTCTTTAAATCATATACAATTTTTTTTTCAATATTGGATGTAATGGCAAATGAGTATCCGGT
>CAZXTR010000067.1:0-2850 GCA_964643615.1 uncultured Lactobacillales bacterium
AAATATTACAAATGTGAGTTTTAGAATACGACCTAAAACTCTAAAAACATATTGTAGTTTCAACCCTAACATAGTTTGGTCGTATGGTGGAAACATATCGAACTATAATTAAAAGTATTGGGATAGAATCTTTATTTTGTTAATGTTCTTCATTTGCTTAAGAAGGAATTTGTGGGTCTTGGTGCGGTGGTTGGTGCAAAAGTCAAACAGACCCCCTGAAATGGAAAAGAAACAAGGGGAAAAGGAAAATGGGCAAAAGTCAAACCGCAAATTCAACGGTATGATTGATTTTGCGGAAAGGTCAAGGAAACGCGCCAACGGTAATGCAGCAAAAAATATATGCATATAAATACCAAAAAACGCAAAACAAAACACACGACTCGACGGCATTAGACGTGCATGCCGAGTCTTTTTTTATTTTTAGGTAAAGATGTGAGATAGGTGAGAAAGACAATCGTAGGTAAAAGGTAAACCTTGACAGCGTTGGGGGCAAATGACATTATAACGATTTGATTTATTTTGAAATTTATGTTCTTGTACTTGACTTTGGTGGGTGTTTTTGGTATGGTCCCTCCTCGATAAAACGCTAAAATATAAACAGTATTATACGGAGGACATTTTCATGGAAAACAAAACAATGAGTGGGTTTTTGAATTATTGGCTCGAGCAAGTAATGCGGGGGAACGTGCGACAAAGCACGTATATGGCATACAGGGGTTATATTGTAAACCATATACAAGAGCATCTCGGCACAGAGAAACTTATAGAGTTAAAGACAGAGCGGTTACAGAAATTTATCGCTATATTGCAAACAAAACAATACGCTCGATTTTACTCATGTTACGGGGTGCACTCAAATGCGCGGTTGATTATGAATACATAATCAAGAATCCGTGTGACAAAGTGAGATTACCTAAATTGGAGGAAAAAGAAATCGTCGTTTTTGAAAAAATCGACCAGAAGCGACTTGAAAAAACGATTGCAAAAACCGATGATATAAGGAACTATGGAATATTGATTTGCCTTTACACAGGACTTCGGATTGGCGAACTTTGTGGGCTGAAATGGGACAGCATAAATTTTGAACAGAGAACAATTGAGATTAAGAATTCGCTCAACAGAGTCATAACCTATGACGGCGGAACGAAAAAGACGGCACTTGTCGAAACCGCGCCTAAAACAAAAAAGTCACGTAGGACGATCCTGCTACCGTCGTTTGTGTGCCAATTCTTAAAGGCAATGCGAAAAAAGAGCAACAGCGACTACGTTATTTCAATGAAAAACGGGAAAGCGGTTGAACCGCGCATGATGCAGGTCATATATAAAAAGTTGCTAAAAGCGGCGAGCATAGAGTACGTTTGTTTTCATACCTTGCTGCATACCTTTGCAACGCGGGCAATCGAGGCGGGTGCAGATGTAAAGACAGTCAGTGAAATACTTGGACACGCAAACACAATGATTACTGTCAACCGATATGCACATTCATTGTTTGATCAAAAGCGACGACTCATGGAAAAATTGAATCTATTATACAAGGGGCGGGATGATTTTCTATTTTCAAAAGCAATCTCATAGAGTTGCTTACTCTATGAAACCCAAACAGGCAAAAATGGAAAGTCGCTTGTTCTTTTTATAAACGAATGGCTTTTCGGCACGGCAAAATGAAATGTTCACTGGGAACAATTCAAAAAATCATTTGGATTTTTGACTATTTGTTAAAACAGCCTTAAAATTCATTGTGTTTTTCTAGTATATTTGCTAAAATATATTGTACTTATGTTCGCATGCAACTTAGAGTAAGCAACTCTATGAAATATGCGCAAACCAAGTGCTGATATACCCAACGGCAAAAAGAATTTCAATAGCCAAATGGGTAAAGGAGCAGGCTATTGGAACGGAATATAAAAGACTCGCAAAATTTTTTACACAATGTTCAACTCGTAAATAGATTGGTCGGGCTAAGTAATATTTCGTCCAATGATTTGGTTTACGAAATTGGACCCGGTAAAGGAATTATTACTCGTGCTTTGCTCGGGCATTGCCGACAAGTTGTTGCGATAGAATATGATACAGAGTTGTTTAAGAGATTACTTGAGCAGTTAAAAGGGCATAAAGATTTAGTCCTATTAAACAAGGATTTTTTGACGGTGGATTTGCCTAACGAGCCGTACAAAGTTTTTTCAAACATACCGTTTAACTTAACGGCAGATATTTTGAGTAAACTTTTGACAGGGGACAGGACACCGGAGGATTTGTATCTCGTCATGCAACTTGAGGCGGTATATAAATACGCGGGTGAGCCGATTTGTCAAGATAGTTTTAAATCGCTACTTTTTAAACCTATTTACGAAATAAAAATCGTTCACGAGTTCGACAAGACGGACTTCTCGCCAAGCCCGAACGTGTCAATAGTTTTTGCGTATTTTCACAAGAAAGAATACTGCGACATTAAAAAAGTTCCATTGATTGATTACTGGGATTTTTTGGCTTTTGTATACTCCGCACCCGGCAAGTTTTTTAAGGAAAAGACAAAAAAAGTCTTTTCATATGAGCAACAAAAGCGATTGCGAAAACAACTCGAAATTCATGAGGAGGCGTTCATTTCGGAGTGGACATACAAACAGTGGCTTGTCATGTTTGACGTATATTCGAAAATGGTTTCACCCGAAAAAAAGAAGTTGGTTATAGGCGCATATAACCGTTTGATTGCGGAGCAATCAAAAATTGAGAAACTTCACCGAGATAGGAGCAAAAAGTATTAGCTGATGGCAAGCGTAACCTTTAAGCAGTTAAATAAGGTTTACGACGGCAAAGTCCAAGCCCTTAAAGACATAAATCTAGAAGTCAATG
>CAZXTR010000067.1:2860-3280 GCA_964643615.1 uncultured Lactobacillales bacterium
CTAATGATTTTAGCAGGGTTGGAGCGTGAAACGAGTGGCGAGGTTTGGATTGACGACACTTGCGTCAACAACGTAGATCCAAAAGATAGGGACGTAGCTGTGGTTTTCCAAAGTTACGCACTTTATCCACACATGACAGTTTTCGGGAACATGGCTTTTTCACTTAAAGTACGCCGCAAGAAAAAAGACTTTATAAATCGAAAGGTTGCCGAAGTTGCTGAAATGCTAAATCTAACGGAATATCTAAAAAGAAAACCGCACCAGTTGTCGGGAGGGATGCGGCAGCGCGTAATGATCGCGATGGCGCTTGCCTGCAAACCGAGCCTGCTGATCGCGGACGAGCCGACGACCGCGCTTGACGTCACGATTCAAGCGCAGATTCTGGACTTGATTAGGAAGCTGCAAAAAGAGCGTGGCATG
>CAZXTR010000068.1:0-3208 GCA_964643615.1 uncultured Lactobacillales bacterium
ATTCCCGAGGCAAAAAAAGAAGAAATAACACCATCTCCTGAAACTTCTACACACGACATTATCGCACCAATGATGGGAACCATCACAAATATTTTGGTTAACCAAGGAGACGAAGTGTTAAAAGGGCAGACTTTGTTTATTTTAGAAGTCATGAAAATGGAAAACGCTGTACAAGCTTCAGCAGATGGGAAAATATCCGAAGTATCCGTAACAAAAGGAGCCAGAGTTGAAGCTGGAAAAATCTTGGCAAAAATAGGATAATACAATGAACGACAAACTATTGAATTTAATTCAAGAAACAGGAATTTACGGTTTTTTTCATTCTTTTGCCGTTGCTGATGGTGCTTTATTGCCCGTTGGATTAGGACAACTTGTCATGATAGGCATTTGCCTTCTTTTACTTTATTTAGGCATAGCTAAAAAGTTCGAACCTTTATTGTTGGTTCCCATTGCGTTTGGTGGTATTCTTGCCAATATTCCATTTGCGGGCATGACAAGCGAAGACGGTTTTCTATGGACATTGTATCATATGGGCATTGAAAACACTTTTTTCCCATTGCTTATTTTCATGGGGATAGGAGCCATGACGGACTTTGGTCCTTTAATTGCGAACCCAAAGACAACTTTGTTAGGCGGAGCGGCACAATTTGGAATTTTTGGAACGATTTTAGGGGCTCTTTACTTTAGCGGGACATTTGATGTCATTAATTTTTCACTTGCAGAAGCTGCATCTGTCGGGATTATTGGCGGAGCGGACGGACCAACATCCATTTTTGTCACAACAAAATTAGCACCCCATTTATTGGCAGCTATCGCTATAGCCGCGTATTCATACATGGCCCTTGTCCCCATTATTCAACCACCTGTTATGAAACTTTTAACCACAAAAAAAGAACGCCTCATTCGTATGAAACAACCAAGGGGTGTCACACAAAAAGAAAAAATTATTTTCCCCATTTTGGTTTTATTGTTGTGTATTTTCTTTTTCCCATCCGCCACACCATTAATTGGCGCACTTATGTTTGGGAATTTGCTTAAAGAATCGGGTGTTACAGAAAGACTTGCAAAAACCGCAGCAAATGAATTAATTAATGTTGTAACTATTTTTCTTGGATTGGCGGTCGGATCAAAGATGGTTGCTGATAACTTTTTAACTTCCCAAACGCTTTTCATTTTACTTTTAGGCGTTTGTGCTTTTATTCTTGGAACAGCATCAGGCGTTATTATGGCAAAGATGATGAATTTATTTTTGAAAGAAAAAATTAATCCCCTTATCGGAGCTGCAGGAGTATCAGCAGTTCCAATGGCTGCAAGGGTTGCAAATAAGGTAGGTCAAGAATCAGATCCACAAAATTTTCTTTTAATGCAAGCAATGGGACCAAACGTAGCCGGTGTCATTGGATCTGCTATAGCGGCAGGAGTATTGCTAACAATGTGCCAATAATGACAACTTTATAAAAAAGGACCAAAAAAATGAACGAACAAGTTTTAAGCCAACTGACACAACTTGCACAAACAGGGCAATATGACGAATTATTAAAACAAGCAAACCGTTATTTAGAAGAAGACAATTCTGTTTGTGAATTTCATCTGTTTAAAAGCCGTGCTCTAAAAGCCCTAAGGAAACCAAGCGACGCAATTATTTCTTGTAAAGACGCAATTACCGCAGATGTCAATAACGCTTCTGCACGTGCTTATTTAGGTGTGCTGTTATTTGAAGAAAAAGATTATATCAACGCGTTAAATGCATGCGACTCTGCTATCTTAATTGATCCTGATTTGATTGAATCTTATATTTATTCAGGAAATATACTTGTTGAATTAGGATATCCAGAACAAGCTATTTACCCATATCACAAAGCTTTTGAACTTGACACCACGAATTATGGCTTAGGCGAGATGGTTGCAACAATGTATATTCAAGAAGATTTAATCCAAGAGGGTCTAGACCTTTATTTATCTCTTGTTGAAGTTGAACCAAATAACGACGTCCTCCATTTAAAAATAGGCATTGCATTATTGTATGCGCTACAAAATGGATTTTCCCATACAGAAATTGCTGAATACGCAAAAACATGGTATAATAAAGTTCCAAAAAATCCGATGGTTAAAGAAATTAGTTCAGCCATTCAGAAAAACGACATTGATTATGATCCTTTGACAACCAACCACCTTAATTTACTTTTTAAATCGGTTGCTCAAACATATGATGATGCCATGGAATTAGATACCAACGCATTGTTTGACTTTGTTCGTGTTGTAATTCCAACATTATCTTCTTGTAAATTAGATATTTGTGATGTTGGTTGTGGCACCGGCTTATGTGGGAAGACGTTGAGACCTTATGCAAAAGCAGGTGGACTTGTGGGGGTAGACTTATGTTCTAACATGCTTGATAAAGCGGATGGCAAAAAAACTTATGATCGACTTTTCCATAGCGGAATGATCGAGTTTTTAAAACAACACACAAGAACGTTCGATTTAATTACAGCTCTAGATACATTTTCATATTCCAACTCTTTATTTGAAATGTTTTCCACTGTCAGAATGGCTCTTAGAGAAAAAGGATGGTTCATTTTTTCTTTTCGAAAGAATATTCTTAATGATCGCGTAGTTACTTTATGCCCGCCTTTTTATTATTTGTTCAATCAAGAAACGGTACAAAAGAAACTACAAGAAAACGGTTTTAAAATAAAATTAATACAATCTGTAGAACTTAATGAACGGATAGATTACTCCTTTGAAACCGTGGTTTGTGTCGCTCAAAGGATAGAATAAAGCATAATAAATTTATTTTTTATTTAAGCTATAAAACAAAATGGTTGACAAAATAAAAAAGCGTGGTATGATACAGTCATCAAGAAAGGTTTTCCCTTTTTTCTAAACTCCTTTTTTGATATGAAGTTGTTCAGGAAAGCCTTGTCTTCGGATAAGGCTTTTTTGCATCCTTGTGAAACACGACAAAAAAATCATTTTCTTCAATTAATTATTTAAAATAAAAAAAAGTAAAAAAAAGCTTCCTTTTTATGCAAAAAAGGGATATGTTAGAAATAGTAAGTCATTATGAAAAAGGACAAGAAAATGGCAGGAAGTATAAACAAAGTCGTCTTAGTTGGAAATGTGGGAAAAGATCCCGAAATTCGTCATACAAACACAGGCAAGAAAATTGCTAATTTTTCTTTAGCTACTTCAGATAGTTGGAAAGATG
>CAZXTR010000069.1:0-3182 GCA_964643615.1 uncultured Lactobacillales bacterium
TTTTTGGAGCCGTGACGTTCGCACGGGAAAAGAAGAATTTAAGGCGTACCCGAAACCAGAAAAGCCAGAAGAGAAATGGACTGACCCATACGAAGCAGTTATTGGTGGCAAAAAAATGTTGCTTCGTAAAAATCTTGCAACCAACAAAACAGAAAGGGTTGGGGAAGATAAGTCAACGACGGTTATAATTGACAAAGATAAACCTCCATCTAAAAAAGATTCCATCACATTACGGAAGGAATTTAACTCTCTTCCAGAAGTAAAAGAATCTAATCTTATTATGCCTAAAATTAACTCCATGGAAAGGGCATATAAAGAATCTTTTAAAACAAACAATTTTGTTGCTGTAGATCAGGCATTAGTAACTCTATATAATAAATTAACTGACCCTAGTTCTGTTGTACGAGAGAGTGAATATGCAAGAACCGCGATGAATGAACCGTTATTAAACCAAATTCAAGGTAAGGTGTCAAAGGTTTTATATGGTGGTGCTGGACTAACGACATCTGAGCGTAGCGCACTTATTAGAATGGCAAGATTAATGAAACAGGGGTATCAAGAGATCAGGTCACAACGGATCAAAGAATATAGAAAATACGCAGACGATTACGGGTTTAAGGGAGAAGATGTTATTGCAGACCCATACGAAATAAAAGATAAGTCAACTTCTAAAAAACCATTGAGCCAATATTAGGTGTTAAATGGACATTCAATCTGCACTAAAAGATGGGTACACAAAAGAAGAAATCGCTGACGAACTCGGAAAGCGAACTGGAATGAATTACCGCCAAGCAATAAAAGACGGTCATTCGATTGACGATGTGTTGTCGGAATTAAACCGAAGGGACGCCGGAGGTGTTGCTAAAAGACCCCCAAAAACACTTAACGTAAAATACGACACTCCAGAATGGGCAGGTAAATATCCTAATCTTTATGGTGTAACGGGAGCATTAAAAGAAGTATCTAGGTTCGGTGCTGAAACGGCAGCTATGATTGGTGGTGGTGTTGCTGGTGGTGCGGTTGCAGGGCCTGGTGGTGCGGTTGCTGGTGCTGGACTTGCCTATGGTGGAGTTAAGGCGTTAGAAAGATTTTTAGAGGGCGAAAAGGCTACCATTCCAGAAGCCGCAAAGATAGCTATTAAGGATGTTGGAATCGGAGCGACAATGGAAATGACGGGACAATCACTAGGAAGGGTTGCTGGCGGGGCGTTAGAAAAAATCAGTCATCCCGGTAAAAGTCTTGTCCCAAAAGAACAAGTATTGGAACGAATATCGAAGGCGAGGGAATATGGCATTGAACTGAGTCCGGCAGAGGCTACTGGATCAAAGGGGTTGGCTCTTTATGAATCAATGCTAGACAAATCACCGTTTTCAACGACCATAATAAACAACTGGCGTGAAATAAAACAGCTAAGACCATTATTGGCGCAGAGAGAACGGCTTTTGGCTTCTGGTAAGGCAAGCGATAAGGAAGTTGGTGAGATTGGAGAACAGATACAAGACAATATTAATAGATTTTTAGCACAGTATAAAAACTTAAATGAAGGACAAGTAAACGCTCTTCGTGACAATATTTTAAAGAAAATGGGTACAAACGAAACATACGATGGAATTGGTAAAACTGTTCAAGAAACCATATCGGGAAGATCAAAAGCATATTACGAAAAAGCGCAAGAACTGTATAACTACGTTGGTTCAACCATTCCCAAAGGTTCTGTGGTCAATATTAAAAACACAAGAACGCTTGCATCAACAATGCTTGAAACAGAGTTGAAAAAGCCAGCTTCTTTACAAAATAAAGAAGTGGTGTCGTTATTAAAAGACTTATCTGGCAAAAATGCTAGTGCAATGCAAGACATACAAGCATATCCAAAACAGGTTCAAGAACAAATAATAGCAAAGCTAGAAAATGAAGGAATGGGAAGTTATGATTGGGAAACAGTACAAGCCATGCGGAGTTCGTTAAACCAAAAAATAGCCGAGTCAGACGCCGCCATGAAAACCGCATATAGCGGAACGAAGTTTCAAGCATCGCCTGTTAGTGGAGTGTACAAGAGACTACGCCAAAGCCTTGATTCTGATATATCAAACTTCTCAAATGAAATAGGCGGTGAAACAAAAGAGGCTTTTGATATTGCCAATATGTTTTACAAGGAAGGAAAACAGGTTTACTCCAATCCTAAATTAAGACAAATTATGTCAGCTAATCCAGAAAGAGTTGTTGATATGATTTTTAGGCCAAAAGGCGGTAGCGAGATAGACCTAGTTATTAAAGCAACAAGCAAGGATTTTTTTGACAAAACACTGAAACCGTCTATTACCAAGAAACTTTTAGAAGGTGATTCATTAAACATAGACAGAACTATTAAAAAATACGGCGACGAAATATTACAAAAAGTGTATTCACCAGATGAAATAAAAAACTTAAAGTCCATAGCCAAGGACAGTAGGCTTATTATGGAAGATAAACTGCCGGGCGGGTCTTTCCTTGCAACAATTTCAAAAGAAAGACCAGAAGTTATTGTTGATTCTATTTTAGGTAGTCCAGAAAAACTCTTACCAAGTAAAAGCCTTATCAGGAATATCCATATTATAAGGGGTTCTGTTGATAAAAAAACATTCGATCTATTGCAAGGGCAATTAGCAGAGAGGATTTTTCAAGAAAGTTTAACCACGGGATTTGTTGGCCCAATGAAACTTTCTAGGATCATCGAAACGAGAGAGAGCGCACTTAGGGCAATTTATACACCTGAACAAGTTAATTGGTTAAAGGAAATATCTGAAATAGGAAAAAGAATGTCCGCAGCAGAATCTATGGCGGCAAACCCATCTGGAACAGCACAAAATGTTATAACATGGGGGACATGGGGGACTATTCTTCGCGGTGTAAGGGAAGAAGGAATCACGGGACTCGGAAAGGCTATTATTGATACAGTCATTGCTCCTCAGTGGATGGCAAAAATATATTTATCAGATGCGGGAAGAAAGTATTTTGCTCTTGGTCTTAAAACACCAATAGGTACTAAAAAAGGCGTAGAAATAGCTGCAAAGCTAACACAGATAGCAGCTAAAAACAATATTGACACTGGCGATAATCAAATAGAACCGCCTTTAGATGAATAAGGGTAAATAACATGACAACTTCAGGAACGACCACATGGAATCCCGTAAGGGACAAAATCT
>CAZXTR010000070.1:0-3179 GCA_964643615.1 uncultured Lactobacillales bacterium
CCTTCCCCGAGGTCGTACCTTATTTTCTTGGCACTTATTTTACCGGACACCAATAGAAACAAAATAGTTGTTTGTTTTTTTCTAAACAACTCATTGTGAACGCTATACATTAAATTATAGATTTTTTATAAAAAAAATACTTATAGAATATAAAATATTGTATTTTTGCCCAAAAAAATAACCATTTTAAATTTATTCATTATGAAAAAACTTTTTACACAATTTGGGACATTAGCTTGTCTTCTTTTAATTTCAGGAACGATTTTGGGGCAATCGCTCAATTCGATGCAATCCAATGAAAATTCATTTTCTTATCCGATGAAAGATTATGGATATTTGACCTATTTTAATACAGCACCGGAAACAAACAACTGCTTAGGAGCGGACAGCATTCCTTTAATGATGTTAAATCGTTTTACCAATAGCGAACTTTCTGCATTTGATGGTCAGTCTTTAATTGCAGTTTCTTTTTTAATGGCTGATTTAGAACAAGCTCCAACCACAGGATTGCATGATGTTGCAGTATATGTATATCAAGGTGGAACATATAATGGCACTTATGCAACTAATGTATCTGGAACTTTAGTTAAACAACAATCTTTCCAAGGTAGCATTACTTTTGATTCATTAAACACCATTGTTTTCGATGCACCGGTAATTATTGACGCACAACAAGAATTATGGATTGGAATTAGTGCAACAGTTTGGTCAGGCTATCCTTTAGTTGCAGACTCTGTAACTGATTATAATGATAAAGGAAATCTTGCTGGAATGCAATCAGGTGGCACTTGGTATATCGGAAATGTAAATGAATTTATGGGAGGAGGCACTTTTGATGGAGATTTTGCTATTATAGGATTTGTTTCAAGTGAAGTAGGAATTTCAACATTATCATTATCTGATAATAAAATTGCACTTTATCCGAATCCTGCAAAAGATTTCGTAACACTCACCGGTGTTGAAAATTCTACGATTGCTATTTTTGATGTAACAGGTAAAATGATGGAACAAGTAAAAACTGTTTCTCCTACACAAACAATCAATGTCGCTAATTATGCTGAAGGATTGTATTTGATTCAAATTATGAATGGAAACAATATTTCTACAAAAAAATTAAATATCGTTAGATAAGAACATTTTGTTTTATCATATTCTTTACGCAGAAAGTCTTCGGATTTTCTGCGTTTTATTTTTTCTTTTTATAAATAAGCTATTTACATATTCAAAAAAATGATGTAAATTTGCAGATTAATTTACTTTATAATACAATGGCAAAAAAGAAACCTGCGTTTACAGAACCGATGTTACAAGAAGGAAACCTACAAGAAATTATAATACAATCACTTATAGAAAAAAAAGGAGAGGATATTCTCTGTGTCAATTTAAAAAAAATTAATCACGTTTTTTTTGATTATTTTATTATTTGTACAGGAAATTCTAAACCCCATGTAGAAACATTATGCGATTATGTTCGTGAAATGACGCATCGGAATCTTCAAACGACACCTGCTTTTGTGGAAGGTGTTGAAAATGCAGAATGGGTTTTGTTGGACTATTTTAATGTGATTGTCCATGTTTTTCAACCCGAAGCCCGCGCATATTATAATCTCGAAAAACTATGGAGTGATGCTGAAATTCAACATTATTAATTAATTACGAAATGACGACAAATTCAGATAATAAGCAAGCCACCAAAAAAACAAAATCGGTTATTGGGAAAAACAATAAACCCAAATTGAATCTTTCATGGATTTATATGGCCATTGCCATCTTTTTGATTGGACTCTATTTTTTTAACTCTTCTCCGAAACCAGTCGAAGAAGTAGATAATATTGAGTTTAATGAAATGGTTTTAGCCCAAGAAATTAAGCAATTGGAATATGTAAAGAAAGACAATCGTGTACATATTTTTTTGAAAGAAAATGCAATTTCTGAAAATTCTAAATATGAAAAGTTTAGAGAGAAAAATATTGAGGGACCTCAGTATTTTTTGAATATTAGTGATTTTCAAGTTTTTAATGAGAATCTGAATCGACTGAAAGAACGAGCTGTAGAGAATAGATTGGTTGCAGATACATCATTAACCAAGTCTGATATCGAGAATGATTATGAATTTCCGCTTAAACAAAATACCACCGAAAATTGGGGCAGAGAATTGATATGGTGGATTTTACCATTGGTTTTTATCTTTGTGCTATTTTATTATTCTATGCGTTCGATGAAAGGTGGCGGAGGTGCAGGTGGCGGAATTTTCAACATCGGAAAATCGAAAGCCCAACTTTTTGACAGCAAAACTCAAGCCAACATTTCATTTAAAGATGTTGCCGGTATGGAAGGAGCTAAATATGAAGTGGAAGAAATTGTGGATTTTCTCAAAAATCCTAAGAAATATACTGAATTAGGCGGCAAAATTCCCAAAGGAGCTCTCTTGGTTGGACCTCCCGGTACAGGAAAAACCTTATTGGCAAAAGCGGTGGCCGGTGAAGCAAAAGTTCCTTTCTTTTCTCTTTCCGGTTCCGATTTTGTGGAAATGTTTGTTGGAGTAGGGGCTTCCCGTGTTCGAGATCTCTTTAAAACCGCCAAAGAAAAAGCTCCTTGTATTATTTTTATTGATGAAATTGATGCCGTTGGACGCGCCAGAGGAAGAAATGTAATGAGTGGCGCGAATGATGAACGCGAAAATACCTTAAATCAATTGCTCACAGAAATGGATGGCTTCTCATCCAACGCAGGAGTAATCATTCTTGCTGCAACCAATCGGGCAGATGTCCTTGACCGTGCTTTGCTTCGCGCCGGAAGATTTGATAGACAAATTCATGTAGAACTTCCTAATATTAATGAACGTAAAGGAATTTTTGAAGTCCATGTTCGTAACTTAAAAATCGGACCGGATGTGGATTTGGAATTCTTTGCCAAGCAAACTCCCGGGTTCTCCGGAGCCGATATCGCCAATATGTGTAATGAAGCAGCGTTGATTGCTGCTAGAACTTCTAAAAAACAAATCGAAAAAGTAGATTTTCTTTCTGCAATTGATCGGATTGTGGGTGGGCTGGAAAAAAGAGGCAGTATCATCTCTCCTCAAGAAAAAAAGGTCATTGCATACCATGAATCCGGTCACGCTTCCGTGAGTTGGTTGCTTAAATATGCATCGCCTTTGGTAAAAGTTACTATTGTGCCCC
>CAZXTR010000071.1:0-3100 GCA_964643615.1 uncultured Lactobacillales bacterium
ACGGACATCGCGAAGGCGGCTGGACCGCTTTCGACATCTTTACCGAATGGAAAACTGTCTATTTCGACTATTCCGACACCCTCCAACGTGCTCAAATCGACAATTACTAAGAGATTTATACCCGAGAATATGAAAGAGGATGTTTTTTTGGACATCCTCTTTTTTTATTTTTTATCTTTTTTTAATTTTTTGGGCGTGTCGGCTTCGCCGCCGGTCTCCGGCTCCAAGTCCGCAGCCGGTAGCCGTGTTGCCGCAAAGCCGCAAAAAGAGCTTCCTCCGGTCGCTTTTTTGCGGCAGCGCCACATCGGCTTCCGTCCTTGCGGGCTTTCCGCCTACGTCCTCACGCTGGGGAATGGCAAAAATGTTGCGTCTTCCTAAAAAAGTTTTCGAGTTAATATCCTTTATAGAATAGGAATAAGAAATTTACATTCATCAAAGAAAAAATAATATAAATCCTTTTTATTAATTAAAAAAATGTTATTTTTGTGATTGTTTTGAAAGAAGAATCCATCAAAACAGATCTAAGAATCTAAATCTGGAGTTAAACATAAGAGAAATGGATATCATAGTGTCAGGGATAAATGGAACAGAAAAACTTCTACATTAAAAAAGCAAATATAAAAGGGAATCACCTCGGATAATGAAACAAAAAAATCTTTAACAATAGGATATAAACTTAAATATGGACCTTCAACGTATATATCAGTTAAAATCAATTTTCGATAAGTTTGTTCATTTTATAAATAGTGATGGAAACCGAGAACAGGTCGAAGTTTGGTTTGCCCGAGAATTGCAAGAATTGTTGGGGTATGCCCGTTGGGAAAATTTTACGATAGCTATTAGCCGCGCAGTTGAATCGTGTAAAACACAGGGAATCAATATCGATGACCATTTTCGTGAGGTCACGAAAATGGTTCAATTGGGTAGTGGTGCAAAACGCGAAATCACAGATTATATGCTTACCCGTTATGCTTGTTACCTGATTGCGCAAAACGGAGATCCCAAAAAAGAAGAAATTGCTTTTGCTCAAAGCTATTTTGCTGTACAGACACGTAAAGCAGAATTAATAGAAGAACGTCTGAAACTATTATACAGAATCGAAACAAGAGATAAATTGCGTGCCGCCGAAAAACAATTATCCCAAAATATCTATGAACGGGGTGTTGATGAAAAAGGATTTGGACGTATTCGCTCAAAAGGTGATACTGCTTTATTTGGAGGGCATACCACCGAAGATATGAAAAACCGCTTGGGAATATGCTCAAACAGACCTCTTGCAGATTTCTTGCCCACACTTACTATTGCTGCTAAAAACTTAGCTACTGAAATGACCAACTACAATGTAGAAAATAAAGATTTGTCCGGTGAAGCAATCATTACCAGCGAACACATACAAAACAATACCGGTGTGCGTGATATGCTTCTCAAACGAGGTATAAAACCGGAAGAACTGCCGCCTGACGAGGATATTAAAAAACTCAAACGCCGTGTAGTTAGCGATCAAAAGAAAATGGAAAAAGTCAGTAAAAAATTACCTAAGAAAAATAAATAAAAAAATATAAGGATTTGCAGCAGAGGCACATCGTCTCCCGTCCTTGCGGGCTTTCCACCTACGACCTCACGCTCGGGAATGGCAAAAACGTTGCATCTTAACGCCTTTGCGGTAATTTTTCACACCCTTCCAATCCTTTGATAATAAAGGATTTCAGAAGCATCCTAAATTGTCGAGATATTTTTATCCCATCATTTCACTTTCTTCCAAATAGTAAATTATGGAACATTTCCTCCGCTCCCAAACGATAATATATTTTTCCTAATATCCTGCTTTTCTAATTCTTGCTTTTCTAAAAATTAAAAAACGGGAGATGCGACACTAGCGATTACTTCGGAATAGAGGGGGAAATTTCATTAAAAGAATCAATTTTTATACCATTTCTATTTATATAAAACCAATTGTCACTATCCCAACTTCCATATTCACCATCTTTTATTATCCTACAATCACAGCTAACTTTAGCTTTATTACCCAAAAATGGATATGCACATTTATATTGGGGAACAATCACGATTTGCCCCAATGAATTAGCATAACCAATATTCCCATTATCATCAATAATTCGAATTAAATTTTCTCTAATAAGATCCGGCCCATTGTCAAAAACAAAAATTTTGAATAAAAAACTATCTTTTCTATTTATGCCAATAAAACCAATGCTATCTTTAAAAACTATTCCAAATTCTTTAATTGTATCTGTATAACAAAAAAGGTATTTTCCTATGTTAATTATAGTATCTCCTTCTTCATTTATATATCCACAATTATAATCATTATTACAAATACGATACAAAAAATTATCATTTACATTCTTTTGAGCAAAAGCTTGAAAGAAAGAAATTATCAAAATTAAAAAAACTATTATATGCTTTTTCATTGTAGTTATCGTTGTTCTTGCTTATCTAAAAACCATAAATCAGCTCCAATTAATTTTGCATTGCCTGATGGATTAAATAAGATAAATTTTTTACAGACGTTCCATTCCACATATCAAAATGTCTAACAGCATCAATCCATCTATAAACTCAAAATAAAATTATCCTAACTCTTCCTTGCAACAGAAACATACACATAATCTACTCTTTTTTAAACAAATTTTTAAACGACGGTGTATAATCTGGAAATGTACAATTTTCAAATGTCCCAAATTCATCAACATAATCAACTAAATAAAAGATATCATCATCTAATATTTTTTCTATAATAATTTCCACTCGCTCAAATAGAAAGATAAACTCTTCATTCCAATTCTTAATTATAAATAGATCATTTGGATTAAAATGAGAACATATTGCGACTTTACCTCTAGAATAAACAAAAAATAAATGCTTTAATACTTTTAATTTGTCTTTGTCATTTAAATTATTATTCAACAAATCTGTAACAGTTTCTTTTGTTAACTTATTAAAAGACTTAATTTCAATATTGTTATAATAAAATAGCTGATGTACAAAACTGTTTTCAATTCCTTCGAAATTGTTTTTTAATTCTTCAAATAATTGCATGTGCTTATTATTTAATTTCACTATTGTCCGATAAAAATTA
>CAZXTR010000072.1:0-2957 GCA_964643615.1 uncultured Lactobacillales bacterium
TTTTTAATGCCTCAAGTTTTTCTAGGGCCGGTTGATAACCGGGGTCAAGTTGAGCGGCTTGTCTGTATGCTTTGGCTGCGTTGGCGTATTTCCCGTTTAATTTGTATATGTCCCCGAGAATCGTGCGTGGCCTCGGGTTGCGAGGCGAAGACTGAGCAGCTTTTATGAGAGTGCGGTTGGCTTCTCCGCTATTGCCAAGACCTACGTAAGCAGATGTTAATACGCAGTAGTAATTGCATAAAGTTTCTTTGTCGAGTTCGCGTTCGCCGCGTTTTAAGGCCGGTTCAAGCAGCTCTATGGCGCGGCCGTAAATCTTCAGATTTGAGTATATTTCACCTAACTCAAGGTGAGCAATTGTAAGTGATGGTGCAATTTCTAATATTTTCCAATATTCTGAAATGGCAGGGTTAACATTGCCTTTAGCGTAGGTTTTGCGAGCCTTTTGAAGCAGTGCGTCGATTTGAGCGTTAAACTTCGAGTCATTTGTTTGGGCATATAGGGTGTGGAGCTGTGTGAAACCAAGCAGCGTTAAAAAAACTGCCAAAAATTTGATGATCTTTTTTTTGTTAATTATCATTTTATTCCTCATAATTAAGGCAAACTACTTAGGATTATACCACATTTTTAACGGGTTGACTTTTTTTATGGCTACTGATATTTTGATTTTATGAAATAATCAAATTACCCGACTAATTTATTTTTTTTGTTTGACGCCCTTTTTGGCGGTTGTGTTTTTTGGAGGCAATTATGTTATTGGTCAATGGTTCAAATGTGTGTTTTTCTTACCCCGGTTCTCCCGAAATAATTTTCGAAGGCATTTCATTTTCTGTTTATTCAGGAGCAAAAATAGGCTTAGTCGGCTCAAATGGGAGCGGAAAAACTACTCTGCTTAAAATAATTCAAAATAGTGCTGAAAAACTAAAAGTGGGTTATCTCAGTCAAGAGATATGCTTTTCTGATAATCAAAGTATCAGAAGTTATATTTTAAGTGCTTTTACTGACTTGGGAGAAATTTACGAGAAAATTTCTTTGCTTGAGTCCAAAATTGAATTGTCTGAGGCCGAAGGTGTTATTTTAGCAAGTTTATACACTGATTACAGCGAAAAAGACGGATTTACAATCGAAGCAGAGATAGATAAAAAAATACCTTTGATGGGGCTTGAGTATTGTGATTTGAATGGCAAAATGCATTTGTTAAGCGGCGGCGAAAAAACAAAAGTTGCTTTGCTGCGCCTTTTAATTACAAATCCGGATATTCTGATATTGGACGAACCGACAAACCATCTTGACACAGAGACTCTTGACCGGCTCGAAGGTTTTCTTGGAGAATCAAATACTGGTTACTTAATTGTCAGTCATGACAGAAAATTTTTAGATTCCTGCTGCACAGAAATATGGGAAATCAAGGACAAAAAAATAAATATTTATTCCGGCAATTACTCTGATTATAAAAAATGCAAAAATGAAAAATTTTTGCGTGCTTTAGAAACCTCTAAACAACTTGAAAAACAAATATCAAAACTTGAAATTGCAGTCGATAAAACCCGCACTGAAGCAAATAAAATGGAAAACTTCAAACCAAAAAGAAGTTTTGGGAAAGGCAAAAAAATATGCAATCGAGATGCAGGATCGGGTAAAGCACTTCTCAGAACTCAAAACAAGCAACGTGCGGCTAACGCAATGAGCCTGCGACTCGGAAGAATGACAGAGCTGTCTGATAAGCTTAAACCTTTTATTGAAAAAAAGCGCTCTCTGTCTTTTGGCGAGAACAATTTGAGAAATAATACCGTTTTAAAAATTGAAAAAATCAGCAAAAAATACGGCGATAACATCCTTTTTGACGAGTTTTCGCTGATTGTTTCAAACAAAGACAGCTTGGCAATAACAGGCCCTAACGGAAGCGGAAAGAGCACTTTGCTTAAGATGCTCATGGGAATTGAAAAAGTTGATTCAGGCAGTTATTCGTGGGCTTTGCAAGCATCAATTGGTTATTATTCTCAGGAATTAGAACTCTTAGATCCACAAAAAACTGTTTTGGAAAGTGTTTTGAAAGGGCAATTAACCGAAGAATCAAGAGCGAGAACAATTTTGGGCTGTTTGCGTCTCGAGAAAGATGCTGTATTAAAAAAGACAACTGAGATCAGTTCAGGTGAAAAAAGCAAAACTATGTTAGCTTCTTTATTATTTGATTCGCCTGATGTGCTTGTGTTAGACGAGCCGACAAACCATCTCGAAATAGAAGCAAGAGAAGCCTTGGAATCAGCCCTTGAGAATTATGGCGGCACCCTGATTTTCGTTTCTCACGACAGATATTTTGTTGAAAAGCTTGCCAATAATGTTTTGGAGCTAACTTGAAATAAGAAACCGCCTCAAAATTTAATTTGAGGCGGTTAATATCAGTAACTTATTTCTTTTTGCCTTTTTTGGCTGTTGCCTTTGGAGCTTCAACTTTGGCAGATTTCAGTTCTTTCATTGCTTTCAAAACCTTTTCGGCAGTGAAGGGAGGCTGGGTTAAGCGAACTCCGACAGCGTTTTTGATCGCGTTGCCAATGGCAGGCAGAGCACCGTTTATGCTTATTTCACTAACACTCTTCGCGCCGTAGGGGCCGGTGTTTTCATAAGTGTCAACCAAGAAGGTTTGGAGATTGGGCATATCTTTGGTTCCCCAAATTTTGTAGTTGCCAAAAGTTGAGTTCAGCATTTTACCGTTATCGAATATGTATTCTTCGGTGAGCGCAAAGCTAATGCCGTTCATGCAAGCGCCCTGAGTTTGGCCGTCAGCCAATTGAGGGTTAATTGCTGTACCGCAGTCAACTCCGGCTACATAACTCAACAGCTTAACTTCGCCTGTTTCGGTGTCAACTTCAACTTCTGCGAAATGAGCCGCAAAGGGCGGGGGAGCAGCGTGGCTGATGTGGCTGCCGATTGCGCCGATTTGGAACTGTTTGTTTTCATAG
>CAZXTR010000073.1:0-2759 GCA_964643615.1 uncultured Lactobacillales bacterium
TTGGTTTCATTTTTGTGTGTTTCAGAAGATAGCAATGCGCAAAAATTACTGATAAATATTTTACCTCACGTTTCTTTTTTTGAAAGGTTGAACATTTTACGCCATTTAAAGGAAGAAATTTTAATTTGGTCTTTTCGGAAAAAGAAAAGAATTTTATGTCCTTTGATTGATAAGGATTCAAAGCAGGCTTTGATTGTGTTACAATTACTTGAAGATTTTATGTATACTCCAACGCATGAGGCAGAAGAAGTTTTTTCAGCCCTTCGTGATAGTTTAGAAGCTGAATTTGCTCAGATCCGAGAAAGTGTTTTGTTGGAATTGTACTTTTTTTATTCTTCTGGCTTAATTAAGAGAGCAATTGATTTATTGCTTTTACCTTCGGAGAAAAGGGCAGGCCAAGAATCGGCGGCTTTAGGCGTGATAGAGGATGTTTTACCTAGAAAATGGAAAAGTTTAAAAATGCTTATTAAAGAGACGCCGATAGAAGAAAGATTAGAAAAATCTTCGGTTGTAGCTGAAACCGCAAAATGCAACCTGACTCAGCAATTGGCAAATGTGATATCAACGCCGGCTTATCACAACACCTGGACTCAAGCGTGTGCATTAATGTGTGTACGAAAAACCGGAAATGTGGCCTTACTTCCGTATGTTTTGGAATCGATGAAAAATCATCATCCATTAATGCGTGAAAGTTCTGTGTGGGCGTTGGGACGTATGGGATTGAAATATAAAGAATTAAAACAATATTTGAAATCGATGGACAGGGATAGCAATGTTAATGTACAAGAGGCTGTCCGAAACGTGATTAAAAAAGGAGATTAAAATGCGATTAACTTTAGAAAAAGTTCTTGTTTTAAAAAACATCCCGGCTTTCGAACAAGTTTCAGAATCGGCACTAAGTGATTTTATTTTCGCTACTGAAGAAGTTGCTTTTCATGAGGGGGAAGAAATCGTTGAAAAAGGTAGTATGAATAATAATTTATATATCATATTGCATGGTAGAGTTAAAATTCACGAAGATGAAACTTTATTAAGTGAAATGGAAACTCGCCAAATGTTTGGTGAGTTGACGGTATTAAATCCGTCAGTTGTTTCTGTGGCTGTGACGGCATTGGAAGAAACAATCGCGTTGCGTATTTCTAGTGAAAAATTGTATGAAATGATGGCTTTGCATCCTAGTATTGCAAAAGGATTAATAAAAGTTCTTGTATCTCGGTTGCAATTGTTGGATAATAGACACATCTAATTATATGGATTCGTTTTAATTGAAAGGGAAACAAAATGAAACAAAGCGAAAACAAAAAAGAAGTAAGAAGAGCTAGTCCTTTTAGAACTAAGAAGGCTAAACTGTTGGCCGGGGTTGTCGTTGTGGCTGTGTTGGGAGTAGGTATTTGGGCTTGGTCGGGCAATGATAAGCCAAGTTCTTATGTGCCTCCAGTTAACAAGGGCGATGTTGCGGCAATCGTCGGGGGTGAAAAAGTGTTGTTGCGAGATTTGCAAAACATTAAAAATGAAGTTCCTCAATTAAAAGATATTCCTATGGAAGTTGTTTATCAACAATTGTTGGAAGCTTATGTGAACAATAAAATTATTCTTAAACAAGCAGAAAAAGCAGGACTTGAAAAAAATGCCGAAGTAAAAAAGGCTTTAAAAAATGCGAGAGATCAAATTTTGTTCCAAGCGTATTTAAGCAAACAATTGGAATCTAGAATGACCCCCGATAAGTTGCAGTCTTTGTATCAACAATATGTTCAAACGTTTACTCCAAAAGATGAAATTCATGCACGTCACATTTTGCTTAAAACACAAAAAGAGGCTGAAGATTTGATTGTGAAATTAAAGGCTGGTGCTGATTTCTCTGGATTGGCGAATCAGTATTCTTTGGATAAAGGACCTGCAAATGGTGGGGACTTGGGATATTTTTCAGAAGATATGATGATTCCTGAATTCACAAAGGCTGCGTTTGCTTTGAATAAAGGTAAATTTACTCAAAAGCCTATTAAAACGGTCTTTGGTTGGCATGTGATTAAAGTCGAAGATAAAAGAAAGTCTTCTCCTTTACCTTATGAAGAAGTTGAAGAGATGATAAAAAGTCGGTTTTCTGAAATGGCGGCGGGCGAAATTATTAAAGAAGAACGCGCTAAAGCAAATGTTCAAATTTTTAATTTGTTCGAAAAAAAACCAGCAGAAGTTGCCCCCGTTGAATCAATTCCAGTTGAATCGGCTCCTGTAGAAGAAGCTGTTACAATAGAAGATGCGACGGTTGAAGAAGTTAATCCAGTTGAACTTAAAACGCCGTAATTTAATCTTTGAATTTTAAAAAAGGCGGGGATTTCCCTGCCTTTTTTTATGTTTGTTAATTATTAAGCGATTGTAAATAAAAGAAAAATGACATTTACAGTTAAGAGAAAGTACCTTTAAATGGTACGGAAAGCCGGAATAAGGGCATAACTTTGACCCCCTTGATTTCCGTTATCCGTTCTTGGGATTATACTCACGAAAGAATCACGGTATGCATCACAGCTCAAATCGATGGTTATTGTAACGCAAATTTTCAGAAAAGCACTCAGCTTTTTTCAACAATTTTGACCTAGGATGATTCTTCCAGCACTTTTTTAGTAAGACATTTGACAAAATAAATCTTTTTTAGTAACCTCTCTATGGGTATGGAAAAATGAAGAAAATTGTTATTATTGGGGCAGGTCCAGCTGGTTTAACGGCGGCATATACGTTACTAAATGAAATGCCGGATGTTCAGC
>CAZXTR010000074.1:0-2642 GCA_964643615.1 uncultured Lactobacillales bacterium
TTTTTGGAGCCGTGACGTTCGCACGGGAAAAGAAGAATTTAAGGCGTACCCGAAAGAAGATAAGCCCAAAGAAGTAAATGTTGCAAACGAGATAGATACAATTCTTGGTGGTATGTTTCCAGGTTATTATACCGACGCTAATGTAAGGCAAAAAGCACTTGCTTATTACGCCACACCAGAGGGTTCTGCTGACATTCAAAGAAGAGCGGCGTCTTACGCAAAATCAAAAACAGCGGATGTATATTTCCCTGTACCAACGTCTAGCGGAATCGAACCGTTTAAAAGCAGGGGAGATGGTGCAGGTACATTTAAACCAGACGACAAGGATGGTGGTAAAAAATACAAACCAGCACCCGCAGGAGAAATCGACAAGATTGCCGCTTTAAGCTCCCTTGAGGCTTCTGCCGCCGAAGCCAAAAAGCTATTTAAACCAAGTTATGTCGGCCCCGTAATGGGAAGAGTTGGGTCTGTGAAGGAACAGTTTGTGAATCTGCCCACTGAACAGGTTAAATTCTATTCATGGGTGAATGACGCGAAGGATGCATTGTTGCGAGCAAGATCGGGAGCGCAGATCAACGAACAGGAATACGCGAGATTGGTTAAATTCTTACCGACAAGCGAACTTCCGCCTAAAAACTTTAAAGCTAGAATGGAACGATACCTTGAGCAAATGGCTATTCTTAAGAAAGAGAAGATCAGAACACTTGAAAGTCAAGGGTATAGTGTTGAGTTGGGAAACGCACCAAAATCAAACAGGGAAAAATTTGATTACGAAATTCCAGATGGTATTTCAAAATATAAAGTTGGCAACAAGGTATATAATATACCAAAAGATAAAGTTGCTGATTTTTTTAAAGACAACCCTAATGCCGTCATGGTGAAATAATGGCTGATAAATGGTCACAGTACGAAGAAAAAGATAAATGGTCTGAATACGAAGATAAGCCAACAGATAAGAGTGGTTTTGTCGAGGGGGCTAAGTATGGTCTTAGTATGGCAGGATTAGGTTTATTACAAACCATTTTTGAGGGTGGAGAATCAATACGACAAGCTACTGGAATGGAGAGCAACGCACCAGCAGTAAGGGACATTAAAGGTCTTATTGCTGAAAAAAGAAAACTTGCCCCCGAAACAACATCCGGTAGGGTTGGTGAGTTTGTCGGTGGTGTTGTTCCAACTTTAGCAATGCCCGGTGGAGCGCAAGCAACATTACTAAGACGACTTGTAACATCTGGTGGGCAAGGTGCTGTCATTGGTGGACTGCAACCAACCACAGAAGAAGAAAGTCGAGCAACAAACGCTGTTGTTGGAGGTGTGTTTGGTGTTGGTGGACAGGGACTTGTTTCCGGTGGCGGAAAGCTATTAAACACAGCAACAGGTAAGGTTCCAAAAAATGTAATTGATAAGCTTTCAGAAAAATTCAAAATAAGAACCACATTAGGAGAAGCTACTGACAATCCTATCACACAAACCGCCGAAACATGGCTCGAAAAGGTTCCCGTTGTTGGTTTGAAAAAATTCAGAGAAAAACAAAACGAAGAAGCCCAAAGTGCAGCAAAAGGATTCTTATCTAAGTATATTGCAGACCCAAACGCAACAAATATTGAAGCAACAAATAGGGAATTTTCTGGTCGTCTTTTTGAAAACTTAAAAACCAAGATTGCTGGTGTTCAAGATCAACCTATTGAACCAACTAATACAAAAGTTGCCGCAGATGAACTTGTAAAACGCTATCCTGATATATTTAAGAAGTTTCAAGACACAAAGCGCGAAGGCATTATTCAGAGTATCAGGAGAGACACTAAGGACGTTCAGGGCTTGGTTTTACAGCAAAGCGGCAAGCCTTATGAATATCCAATGACCGCTACCTTTGATGAAATGTGGACATTGAGAAGCGGGTTAGGTGAAATGATCGGGCAGGCAAAAAAGAAACTTGCGTCTGGTGAAATTGATAAAACAACCTACTCGGAATTGTCTAAACTTTATTCAGCGGTTAATCAAGACATTGATTCGTGGATAACTAAGTTGGGCCGTAACGATATTAAGGGGGCGATTTCAATAGCCAATGAATCTTATAAAAATTATACCGTTAAATATAACATCATCCAAAAGGCTTATGATAAAGCATCTGGCGAAGCAGGGGCAAATGAGGTTTTTAGCCCAAAGAAGTTTTCAACAGAACTTAAAAAAATAGCCTACAAGGATAAGCAACTTAAAAACTTCACACAAGCAGAGATAGATGAAATAACAGGTCTTGCTAATATAATGCAAGTTGTCAAGCGGTCTGGTCAATACAGAGAAAATCCATCAACAGGAAACAGATGGGGACTTCTCGGTGCCTTTGGTGGTGCAGAAGGAACTGCCTTTATGGTTGGTGGTGGGCCAGCGGCCTTAAAAACAGGTGCTTTTTTATTAACAACATCGGCAGTGGCTAAGTTTTTAACTGGAACAGAACGAGGGAAAATACTGGCTAGGGCTGCATCGAAATATGAACCAAACTCCCCGCAAATGCTTGGGTTAGTAAACATTATTTATAAAAACGTCCCCAAATCAACATCTGTTTTAGCAACACAACCTTCGGGCGGAGAATAACATGACAACTTCAGGAACGACCACATGGAATCCCGTAAGGGACAAAATCT
>CAZXTR010000075.1:0-2455 GCA_964643615.1 uncultured Lactobacillales bacterium
CCAGTTCAGTTCAATCGAAGTACGAACACTTTTTTATTTAATTTTTTAGGGATGGAAAAATATTGGCAATTTAAAAAAGGTCAAGAGCCTTTTAATAAAGGAAAAACAAATAAAGAACTTGGAATAGAAATAAAACCAAGAAACACTTTATCGTTAATGACAAAAAAAGATAAAGAACGATTTATAAAAATGTGCTTAAAAAACAATATTGAATTTGTAGCAAATGAATTTAATATGCGACTTGGAGATGCGTGCAAACTCCAACGAGAATTAACAGATGGATATGTGAGGAGTTTAAAAAATCCCAATCGAAAACTAACAAAATATCAAGTAATTAAAATACTTGTTGAAAGGATGCGTGATGGCTCAAAACAAATAGATTTAGCAAACAAATATCAAGTATCGGCATGTAATGTTAGTAACATTTGTGCTGGAAGACATTGGAAGCATGTTTTTCAAGGGGTAAAAGAAAAATATAATCCTGAAATATTATCTATTCCAGATCGTGGGCAAAAAATTAAATAAAAAAGACTTATTAAGCACTAACCTTGCTACGAAGCACGGCTATTGCACACAACGGCCTCGCATAGCATTTGAAGCGGAGTATAAAACACAAAGCTGTCGAGCCGCTACGAACTTGAAACTATGCAGAATGAACGTAAACCACTGCACCCGCTTTTGATGCTATGCGGTGTTAACGGCAGCTTTTCTTTTCTGTCAAAATATTTGAAATATAAATGAATTTATCTATTGTATATTCAAAAGTATTTTGTATTTTTACAGAAACAAATTAATACTTGAAACTATGAGTGCAACATGTGCAATTTGCGGACACGAAATTTCTTCAGAAGAAAGTTTGAAAACAGGATTAGGAGCAGAATGTAGAGCGGCATATAATTATGCAATTTTCAAAGTAATTATGAGCGATCCTGAAAATTCGTTGAAATACAACTGGAAAATACAGGCTAATATTTACAGAGCTTGTTTTATTGAGATGTTTTCAAATACAAAATTTAGGTCTGCTTTTAATGCTTCATTTTACGAATCTATTTGCAAATCTGAAAGGATTTCAAAAAAACAACTTGAAATTATTATTGAAAAAATGGATTCAAAAGACATTAAAGCAAACGGAAAATGTTTTGATGAAACAAAACTTCAAAAAGCATTATTTCTCGAAGAGAAGAAAAAAGACGTAAACATTAGCGCAGCGGCCATCGAAATGGCTCGTAAACAAATTAGAGAAACAAGAAAAGTATCATGAAAACAAAAGGAGGAAAACGAGAAGGGGCTGGAAGGAAGCCTCTTATCGATAAGAAAAAGCAAGTCAGTTGTTATTTTCTTGAATCAGATATTTTGTCACTTGGTAAGAATGAGTGTCAAAAAGTAGCTCAAAAAGCTGTCCACGAAGCAGCGTTAAGTTGCCGTTAACGGTGGCAATATGCTTCCGTTGGCGATTAGAACGAACGAATTTATCAATTTACTAAAAACTTTATAAAATGGCAGAAACTACAAATACCCCCGAACCCGCCAATGGAGTATATGGCGTGTTAACGGCTGGCAATTTTAAACCTATTCTTTTCTCAACTCCAATGGTTCAGGCGATATTGAGAGGCGAAAAGACACAAACCAGACGGATAGTTAAATACTCAAAAAAAATAACTGACCCTAAAATTGGATTCTCTGCATTTACAGATAAAGACCAATTCGAAGTTCGTGGAGTTCATGAAAATGGACAATATGGAGGTTCTTTGTTTAAAATGAAATACAAAGTTGGTGATATACTTTGGGTTAGGGAAACTTGGCAGCATACCAAATGCTTAAATATAAACTTTGAAGATGAAAACTACGGATATGTTTATAAAGCTGATGGGCAACCGTGGGAAGATTATGAAGGATGGACTTGGAAGCCTTCAATCTTTATGCCTAAAGATGCTTGCCGTATTTTCTTAAAACTTACAAAAATTAGAATTGAACGGCTCGAAGATATTACCAAAGAAGATGCAATTGCGGAAGGAATTGAAAAATGGGAACAGATGTGCCAAACACGCTACAAATCGTATGTTGAACCGATGGTCGGATTTTGGGACGATGGAAGCCATTTGCAAACAGGTGGCGTTCATCCTGCAATTGCTTCATATCGTTCGTTGTGGGCAAAAATCAATGGATTTGACAATCTTAATTCTAATCCTTGGGTTTTCGTGTACGAATTTGAACGCACGGATGCTTATTTTGCTTGCTGGTAACGTCCGCAGGTATATGCAGTTGCGGACTACGAAGCGACACACTGTCAACAGAGTATAAATTTTAATACGAGAACGAATGAACGAATTACCACATAAACCGCAATTGAATATACCTGTTGTTAACGCCCAGCCATTTTTTCATGGTTCTTTATTTTCGGGTATTGGTGGTTTTGATTTAGCTGCTGAGTGGGCCGGTTGGCAAAATGCTTTTC
>CAZXTR010000076.1:0-2428 GCA_964643615.1 uncultured Lactobacillales bacterium
TGAGTGAAACATTGGGTAATGCTATTAGGATGCGCATTTCGGCGCGTGGTTTACGGACAATTGAACACAATGGTGGTTTAGATGCGTTTTTATTGAACACTCCAAACAGCCGTTTGACAGAGGAAGCAAAGGTCCTTAAAAAACGTATACAAAAGGCAAATAAGTCTAAAAAGACAGTTTGATTTTTTAAAAGGGCTCTTTAAGAGCTCTTTTTTTTATCCCTATTCTTTCCAAGAAAATAATGAATATCCATTTCCTTTTTAGATTAAGGAGGGAGGGAGTAGTATTACATTATAAAAATAGGTTTAGGTTTTGGCTCCGTTTAATATACCGCGGCTTTATAATGGTGTACGTGCAAGGCTTAATTCTGTTTTGATATCTGCTAATTGTTAAGTGGATAGTTGATTTGTACGCACCAAATTGATGATTGTTAGGACTTCAGCGCTATCTCTGAGTTGGGGTTGATTAATGTTTTAAAAAATAAGTCCGCGCTTTAGGGGTTTGTTATTGTTTACGAAGAAGTAAAACAAGTTTTATTGAATAATCTTCTTTTTTTTGTAATTTTGACGAGTGGGGAAACATTGAATGTGAACAGTATTGTTATCGCGATAGGTTCATCTACTAGATGTTTGAATATGCAGGGTTTATAAGATTTTTTGACAAATATTTAAAAATGACTTATAAGTTGAGGGTGGTTTTTTGAACAAGGATTATATGATGAAATCATCTCCGCTGTTGAGTCGGTATATTGCTCGAAATTTCTTTATTGCTTTTGTGGCGTCGTTAAGTGCCCTCATGTTATTAATTTTATTGTTTGATGTGATTGATTTGCTTCGTCGCGCAGCATCGCGTGAATATGCAACTTTTGGAGATGTGTTAAGTTTAGCATTTTTAAAATTACCCCAAACGCTTCCTTTGATTTTACCTTTTGCTGTACTTATTGGAGCTCTCATTACCTTTTACCGTCTAAGCAGAAGTAATGAGTTGGTTATTGTGCGTTCGGCAGGTTTGTCGGCATGGAATTTTTTAATGCCTGTTTTTATTGTGGTTTTTTTGATCGGTCTTTTTAACGTGATGCTGTTTAATCCTTTTTCAACCGCGATGCATAAAAGATATGAAATTGTTGAAGGCATCCGTTTTCGCAAAGATAAAACAATTTCTTGGAGTGAGCAAGGATTGTGGTTGTGGGACAAAAAGAATGGTTTTCCTTTGATTGTTCATGCGGACGCCGTCAAACAACAAAATCAGGATTTGATCTTGTCAGGCGTGTCTGTGACAGAGTTAAAGTCTGATGAAACTTTTGGACGTCAAATAGAATCGGAAAAAGGATCTTTAAAAAATGGGTTTTTGATTATCGACAAAGGAGTTACGTTCGATTATCAAGGACATCAATCATTTGTGGAAAATTTGACCTACCCTTCAGACTTTGATTTAGATAAAATCATGAGAACTTTTAGTGAGCCAGAAACTTTTTCGGTTTGGCAAATATGGGGTTTTATTCGTATGTTGGACAATTCTGGTTTTTCATCTGTGCGCCATCGGATGCATTTTTATTCCGTTTTAGCGTCTATTTTTTATTTGCTTGCTATGGTTTTCATTGCCGCTGTTTTTTTGTTAAATCCTAATCAACGATCAGGGCATGTCCTTATAAGAGTTTCTGGTGCTGTATTGTGTGGTTTTCTATTATTCTTTTTATCAAAGCTTGTTGTTGCCGTTGGTTCGTCCGGCAGTTTGCCTGGAATACTGGCTGGTTTCGGTCCTTCTGTTGTTGCGATTTCTTTGTGTGCAACGGTGTTGTTGCATTTAGAGGATGGTTAGTCTGAATCTCCCTTTAATGCGCGTTGCGCTGTTTCATATGAGAAACCTGCGCGTCCAAGGATTGCGAGATCTTTTTGAAAGTATTGTTTTTGTAAAGGGAAAGGACGGTAAAACCCTATTTTCTTTTTTTTTACCATTAACAATGCAAAGTCTAAATCTATGTCATCTGTTGTTTTATTGGGGAGTGCAGATTGAAAAGTTTGAGAATCAATTCCGTCTTGTTTCAATTTCATATTCATATAGCGAATAGATTTTCCAGACTGTGATAATCTTCGGATGGTATTTTCAGCATATCGTTTATTATTTACGTATCCTAGTTCTTGCATTTTTAGTACAGTTTCGTGTATCCATTGAGAAGCATTTTTCGGAATTTCTTTCCCTTGTCTTTGGGCGGATAAAATGCGTCGTTCCAAAACATTCTTCAACTTTTGTGTTGAACTTTCATAACGTGTAAGATAAGAAAGTGCGATATTGTAAAGTCTTTGAGGCGTTATTTTCCCGACCATATTGACAACCTTTCTTTTTTTGTTCATATTAACTTGCGTTAGCTTTTGTTGCAAATGAAAAGAGGAAAAATGAAAAAAGGATTTGTTTTGTTTTTTGGATTATT
>CAZXTR010000077.1:0-2376 GCA_964643615.1 uncultured Lactobacillales bacterium
TGTTATCGGCTTGGATTCCTGTGTTATTTATACTTTTAATTTTTATCCTTCCTTTGGCGAGTACAATCGTGACATACTTTTGCGAGAAAAAATACTTCATAATCTATGCAATTGCTACTGTTTTCCTTTGCGCATTAGCCAGCTTTTGGGATATAGGTAATGTAATTTTCTATGTCATACCCTCGCTGGTTTCTGGCTTCATTTTTGGATTGTTAATGGAAAAGGGCGTTTCACCAATTATTATTATTTTGTGCGGGGTTTTGTCGCAAATTATTCTTTCTTACCTCGCTATTCCTCTAGTCCATTTCATCTATCAAAGAAACATTGTGACTGATTTCGCAACGATCTTTTCATTACAAAATTACACATACCTCAACTATATTCAGAATATTTTTATATGCGTAATAGCTATCATCCAACAAACAATCTCCTTCATGATTATTTATGAAGAACTTTCCAAAATTGATATTAACCCTCATTTTGAACAAGTTGATGGCATGCTTATTCCTTCTTTTATATTGTTTTTTATTGTTTCAAGCGTCATTCTCGTTTTCGCTTTTCCCGAAGTCTCTTATGCCGGAATGATTTTTTCCTTATTACTATGTTTCTATTGTGTGGGAACATTAATCACTGAAAAAAAGAAATGGATAATGGTTGCTTTAGTTGCTTCTTTAATTCTTTCTGTATTTGTTTTTCCGATTTTATATCCAGTAGTTAAGCAAGCAACGAACGAACCAATCATTTTTTTGCTTTTACAAATCTTTCCTCTTTTTTGCGCAATTATTGTTTTCATCAATAATTATTTGTTAAAGAAAACAAAGAAAGATACAATTGGAAATAGGCAACCTTAATGGAAAGTATTTTTAAGAGTGTGGGAAAGGGTTTGTTGTACCTCTTGGTGCTTCCACTTTTTCTTTTAGTCATCAGTGGCTATGCCATTGTTGGGCTAATTATGTTTGTATATTTATTTTTTAAATCAATTATCTTATTCTTCTCAGGTCGCTCTTTGGATATTGAGTTGTCAGAAGACAAAAAAGCTAAACAAATTATTCAAAACGCAATTCCAAACAGCACTAATCCAGTGATCAAACAAGATGGTAGCCCAAAAAACGTTAATAGCCAAGATATCGTCATTGATGTCACTACTACAAACTTTTCTCACTTTGAAAAACCAGCTTCTGTCGAAGAGGCGTGCTTTGAAATTAAAGAAGATAAAAAGAAACCCGCTGTCATTGAAGCGATCGATGCTACTCCAACTCTAGAAATTGAACAACAACAACAAAATAACAAAATTGAACAAACCAATAAAGTGGATAACAAGATAAATAACCATACGGAAGAAGATATTTCACTAGGCAAATATTCTCCTAAAAAAACTCGTTTTGATATCGATGACGAAACCGAGGAGAAAAATCATAAAGAAGATAATGGCGTTGACATAAATTTTAAGGACTTTTAATCATGTTACCTATGTTATTGAAATTAACCGAATCAGATAAAAGATTAATCATCGCATTTCTTCTTATTTTTATATTACTTTTTGTTATTATTGGAGCGATTGGATATCTCATTGTGAGAATTATGAAATGGCAGGGCAAAAAATTGGATAGTTGCGTTTCCGATGTTGTCTACACTCGCGTAATAACGGATAAGAAAAAATTCTCAAAATTTGCCCATAAAAAGAATTGGATTATATTTTATAAGGGAGCGAGAATTCCTGTTATCATCATGCTTGTTTCAAGCCTCTTTTTATTGCTTTCTTTTTTGATGAAAAGACACTTTGATGCCACTTTTCAATTGGATTTATTTAGTATTGAAAAGGGTTTCGGATCTATTTTATTTATTTGGGACTTCAATGGGGTCATCACAGTTGATCCTTTAACTCTTTCTCTGTCCTTTCGGCTACCAGTTTTGATTAATGAACCTCACATCGTGGAGGATGGCTGGATTAGTTATGTTTTTATTCCAGGTATGACGGTCGGAATTCTATGGTATTTATGGCATGTCCAATCACTGATTTCCCGAACATTGAGAATCAAAAAATTGAGCGAATCAATATTCGACAAGAATCTAGACAATTTCAATCAAAATGAACAACTAATGAACTCAATTAATGCTGGCACCGCTCCTTTAAATGGCGGGCAATCCAAAACAAAAGAAGAAGAATAAAAAGCTCTCAGTCACAAACGGCCGAGAGCTTTTATCAAATTGCAATGATTACAATTTGATAAATAAGATAAGCAACAAATAAAACATCCAGTATAATCAGCAACCATAAAAATCGTCTCTTCATTCGATTGCGACGATTAATTTCTTCTTGAGTTAAGGGAATATTCTTTGCCTTTTTTGCCATAATATTAATACTTAATTGAGTTC
>CAZXTR010000078.1:0-2362 GCA_964643615.1 uncultured Lactobacillales bacterium
TCTTGAAGGTCAACGTTCCCTTCTTGCCCTTCGTCAATGATTTCATCGTTAAGGGTTTCTATATTTTCATTCATATTTTTTACCTTTCTGGATTTTTAGATTTCTCACGCTATCCCTTGCGAATTACTTTTTCTTTCCGCCGCCATCTCTTAAATCACTACCGTAAACGATTTTGCTCTCAGATGCGGGCTTGCTCTGCTCATTGCCAATCTTGATTACTCCACCAAGAGGCATTTTGTTTTCGGGCTTCTGTTTCATGTTTCTCACCTCCTTACAATAAAAAAAGAGGCGGCACACCCGTTAAGATGTAACCGCCTCATTTAAAACAAGGTCTATGGTATCAATTTTTCTGCGTTATGTTCTTCCAAGTATTTAATAAATTCCTCTGGCGTTAATTCCGTGTCGCCATATCTGAACCTGTACTCTGGTTTAAGCTTGTATTTCTTGTCCCAAATTTTAACCTCTTTGTATTCGCTCAATATTGTTTCTCCGTCACCCTCAAAACGCTCCCAACATTCATATTGATTATCGTGGTATACCCCTATTTCGTGTCCTTCGTGCCTTTTGAGTAGCTTTGGAATCAAAAAGCTTGCGTTGTGTTCCTTGTCGATGTCATAGTTCTCTTTACACGTTTTACATACAAAGTTATAACATGTTCCCATTTCTTTTCTCCTTCCATTTATAACAGAATCTCATTTATTTCATTGCAAGTCTTTCCGTTGGCTTTGTGCTTGCATTTGATTTCAAGGCATTTCTTGCCTACATTGATGTTTTTAAGGCTTATATCTTCGCCTAATATCTTCATTGTGCTTGGGTCTTTAATATCTCTGCATGTCATTAATAATGCTCCACATTTGCCGCATTCAACCCTCTCGCCATTAATAGCAGCCTTAACCATCTTGCACCGCCTTATCTGCCAGTTTAGAAGCCAACACCATAGCCTCCGCACCGCTAAATTGTTCTAATACAACTTGCTCCGCCACGGTTTTAAGATTATTCACAAGCGGCACTTTTGTTTCGGTTATTACTGTGTCCAGTATCTTGCCGTGATTTGGACATGGTTGAAACTCATTATCTGGATTCGATTTACAAGGGCAAGTTTGGTCACGATATAGCTTTTGGATTATTTGATTGTTTACTGTGTCGATTTCGGCATCTTCTCTAGCTCCTACCATGATAAGCCGTGAGTTACAAAGTGGACATTTATCCATCGTTTTCACCTTCCTCTATTTGCGGTTTTGGGCATAGTCTTGAAATAATCTTTTCCATAGTGCAATTCAGCGTTTCAGATTCAAACTCAAAATGATTGCGTTCAAAGCTTCCTTGCTCCGTCACATTCAAAACAATGTCATCTAAAACGCTAGTATGAATATGAAGCATTTCGTGTATGATTGTTTCGTACCAACATTCGCTTATCCTGCTGTGGTCTATGTTGAGATATATAACCGCTTCTCTTCTGTTCGGGAATCTCTCGCACAATCCGATATGGTCATAATGGTTTGCTCCCATCCTATCTTTTGTTTCGTATTGGTTGATTAAGCAAATCTCAATCGTCCAGTCTTGAAGCATCAGCGTTTTTTGAAGTTCTTGGATATATCCTTCTAATTTTTCTTTTGATAGTATCATTGAATGCCTCCCATCATTTCAGCTTGCTCTTGGACTTGTTTTTGCATCTGCTCTTTTTCCTGTTCCCGCTTCAAAATTGCTGAGGCGTTCGGAAACCCTATCGCTTCCATGACTTGCCAATATTCTATGTTGTCCATTCTGTTGCCGGAACCGTTGGCGGTCTCCATGATGAAGCGTTTATCTTTTGGTAATCCAGAATCTACGGAAATTTGGATATCGTACTCTGGGTAATACCAATCTCCGGCATCGTCTTGTTTAATCAGCTTTGCCTTGTCGAAATATCCATATAGCGGTTTGCCATCTTCGCCCTCGACTTTATAAGGGCGTTTATCATCATAAAATGCTAAAATGAAGTCATAATATAGCTGATATAATTCAGTAAAGGCTATATTCTTCTCAAAGGCCTTAACGCTCAATCGTCCTGCTGTGTTTGCCGCAAGTATTTCAAGTGCTCTGCCGGATAAGTCAGCCTTGCCACCCTCTGCCCCTGTGTCTGTTCTGCCCTGCGAGGCTTCGGTCACGCCTAAAGCGTCTTTGGCGGCCTGTTGAATTACTTGATAATATTGGAGCAAGCTTTGGTCGGGGGTTTTCATGTCAACTACTTTTACGCTTGTGTTCGGATCCTCAACCTCGATTATCTGCAACTCTGCATCGTTAATCTTGGTTGTTAGGTTTTCACCCTTACGGACAAATATTTTCGACTGCCCTTTGATTAACTTTTGCTCATGGCTTGACA
>CAZXTR010000079.1:0-2278 GCA_964643615.1 uncultured Lactobacillales bacterium
TTGGCTTTATTGTGGCTCTATACTATAAAAGAGCCACTAAAAACTAATAAGAATTAATTGTCAGTGTGATGACTTAATTTCCACTTAATACACAAAGCCTGTTTTGTTTACATTTCATATAATTCAATAAAATCATCTATATCTTATTTCGTCCTTTGTAGCCTTTTGATGTCATTTTTTTGTTTATCCGTGCTTTTTTGGGACAATATGGACAATGTTCTGGGACAATTTGTCCTTTTATATCTCTTGTAATTGGTATCATTTCTCCACAGTCGTGACATTCTATTTTTTCACTAGTTTTTGCTTTTTTCATAAAATTATTCCTCGTCTTTAATTTCCTCAATGGCCTCGACTTCCTTGCCACCGTTTTTATAGTTTAGATCTTTTTCGTCAAACTCGCCCATATCAAACTTTTCAATTGCCTCGTCTTCACTTTCTGCTTTGATATAAATATGGCCATAACTATTGTCTTGCCATAAGATTTTAAATGTTTTCATTTGTATATAAGTTAATAAAATCATTGATAAATTGTACGACCTTTTCGCCACCGATGAGATACTCGCCGTTGTTGTGATAAATATACTCGCTAAATTGTACTGTAATCCAATTTGTTAATTGAAACTCATCCACATTCTCTTGCACGGCTTTTATTATTGCGTCTTTTAGTTCTTGGTTCATATAATTAGTTAAAATTAAAGTTTGTTAATTCTTTTGTATCAAGGCCACAAACAATATGCCCGCCTACATCAAGCATGCATGCGCCTTGTATACTGAAAACATTTTTGTCGTTTCGATACACCGGAAAGCCACCCATATAACTAAACTCTGTAAAGTTTGCGTTGTGATCCTTTGTGATAATGTCGTGCGCTTCTTGGAGTGTGTCGCACATTTTTAATAGTTTTGTTTTTGTTTTAAGTCTTTTTATTGCTTGGTATTTCATATAGTTATTTATTATTTTACTTGATAATAACAAGCCTTTACACTATTGACGGCCTTGTATAGATCGTTATAAGTAAAGTCTTTTGTTTTTTCTACAATATAGTCAACCCTATATTGTGCTGTTCCGTCTTTCCATTTTAAAAACTCACATATCCCGCTTGCTATATTTTTAGCCCCTATTTTTTCAATGGCCTCATCAGTTCCATTTTTTAGCTTTTCAATTTCCTTGACAATATCATCACAAAATCTGCTATCGGCTATTTGTTGAAAAATGATTTTTTTCATGTTTATTTAATAATTACATCATAACCGTAATGGCAAAAGCCTGTTTTCTCGGTTATAAAGTCGCTTATAATGTCCTCCTGTTCGTCTGTCCCCTCGTATATTCCTATAATCTCATCAATACAGATCTCTTTTGGTAACCTTTCGGCTGTTTCTGTGTCGCCGTCCGTGTCCCATTTTATGTTTGTCGCGTATTTTTGCATGTTATTCGCCGGATTTTGCGCGCCGGCTCGCGTGTGTTAGTTGTTTATAATATACCGGCTTTGTTTTGTAGCTTGCCGGCTTGCCATTTCTTAAAACCTCGGCTGGACATTCCACGGACGATATAATATCGCCCGGTGGTTAGTCTTTTTAATTTGTAAGTGTAATTTCCTAGTGTTAGTTTAAGCATGTATTTTTGTTTGCTTATGGACTGGTGCAAGGACTGTTGCACCAGTTTTTTTATCTAATACCAAAATCATTTTTATTCCTTTTTTGTTTCCTTGTAGCCCTAGAGTTTTATACCTTCCTTGTTTGATCCATGTTTTATTTTTATTCATAATATTATTTATGGTTATTGATAATTTCTTTCGCGGTTGCGTCGGTGTATTTGTCGGTCCTTATTTCTCGGCTCTAAACTTCTTATAGACCGCTTGCACCTCTTCCGCTGTGTAATCGTCGCCTAAAGCCTCAAGCGTTTCATCAATCGTCCCGGTATAGTAGGCCTCATGATTGTTAAGCTCATATAGTATATGTGTTTCTCGCGCCTTTGCGTCTTTGATCTGTTGTTTAAATGTTTCGTCAATTGCTTTGGTCCCGGCAATAAGTGCCTCGACGTTGTGTTTTGGTATATATCCACCAGCACCAATAGAAACAAGTTTTTCACCCTCGGCCATTGTTGGCTTTACTTTTTCAAAACCTTCTTCAAATTGTTTGTTAGAAAAAGCCCAAAACACACCTAGAGAGTTAAAGAGTTCGTTGTAATCTGTTTGTTTTTTGTCTTTAATTTCTTGATAAGTCATGATTTTTAAAATAATAATTTTGTTAATACTTCGACTGTCCGATCAATGCCGACTAT
>CAZXTR010000080.1:0-2157 GCA_964643615.1 uncultured Lactobacillales bacterium
ACCGACTGGTTGAAGAAGGATCGCCGCATGTGGGCCGCCAACGTGCACGCCAAGGATAGTTTTATCTTCTCCGACAATGATTTTAATGAACCCATTGTCAGTAGAATTTTTGTTTATTCCCATGGCTATTCCGCCGGCAATTTGTGAAAAATAGTTTCTGCCTATCCAATATTTTAAGCCCTCTTTTTTGGCTTGTGACTCAGTTAGGCCCACGTGAGCTATTTGCGGCCAAGAAAATATTGCCCAAGGAACGGCATTGTAACAAGCCGCTCTTTTTTTATCATTTGAAAATAGATTGTTCATAAGAATTTGAGCTTCATAATTAGCCTTATGTCTGAACTGGTATTTTCCGTTAATGTCTCCGATTGCATAAACATTTTTCTGAGTGGTTTCTAAATATTGATTCGTTTTGATCCACCCTCTGGAATCAATTTCCACATCAGTGTTTTCCAGTTTTAATGAATTGCTGTTTGAGGCAACACCTGAAGCAATAAAGATTGCATCGGCTTCAATGGTTGTTTTTTCTTTTGTAATAACGTTTTCTATGTTAAGAATCTTTAAGCTTTTATTTGTTCCTGCATCAATTATTGCAGTATTTGTTAAAACAGTTATATTATTTTTTTCAAATTCCGTTGCAACAAATTTGCTTATTTCTTCTTCTTCTGTTGCCAATAGCCTATCACGCATTTCAACTATTGTGACTTTTGTGCCAAAAGCGGAGAAAATATGTGCAAACTCTGCGCCAATTGCTCCGCCACCAATAATAATGAGACTTTTCCATGGCTTTTGTGGGAATTTATCACCAAAAAATGATTCCGGGATCAAGTAGTCAGTTTGTTCTATGTTTTTAATGGGCGGTACAAAAGATTTAGCACCATTTGCAATAATAAAAACATCGCCTTCGAATTCATCTGAATAAGTGCCGTCAGAAAAACTGACTTTCATAGTATTTACACTTGTAAATTCGCCTGAACCCTTAAAAATGGTTATATTATTTTGTTTTTTGAAGTTTTCTTCAATAATCTCGCTAAAATTTATTTGTTTCCATATTCGTTCCGAGATTTTATTCCAGTCGACAGCGGGGGGTTGAAAACTTAAGCCGACTCGATTTGATTTTTCTGCTTCTCTGATCATGTCGGCAGGGTAAACGAGCATTTTCGATGGGATACATCCTTTTGTTAGGCAGGTGCCGCCGAATTTGTTTTTTTCAATTATTGCACATTTTTTTCCGTTTAAGGCAGCTGTTTCTGCGATCATTAAGCCTGCGCCGGTACCTATAACAACATAATCAAATTTTTCCATAATTTTCTTCTCAATAATTTATTTTTTAAAATTAACCTAATGGTTTCCCGCATTTACTGCAGTAGTATTCCTTGATACTGTTCGCTTCATTGCAATGAGGACAGTTTCGTTGTGGCCCTGATATTTGAGACTCAAATGTATTGGTTGGTTTTGTCTGAGGAGACCCAAATGTCGGTAAAGCGTCTATGGATGGCAAGTTGTCTACTGCAGGTAGATTATCTACCGGAGGTAAAGCGAAAGGATTATCAATAAGTATCGCGGGATCTCCATCCATTTTTTCATCATTGCCTTCTATGTTTTCATAATCGGGAAAAGCGGTAAAGCCTCTTTGTTCCTGGGTTGGGGCGTTCCCGATACTGTCGTAATCGGGATAGGCTTCTGTGGTTGCGGGTTTGGGGACGGGAATTGGCTCAAAAGTTTTAGAAAATTGTTGAGAGTAAAAATTTTGTTGAGGTATGGTATTAAATGCCGTTGGTGTAATATTTTGGTCAGACAAAAGCTCGTCAGAAAATTTTTCAGATGCCAATATGCTCCACTTTTCGGCATTTTGTGAGTCATTGGTTTTTTTGTAATTTTCAATTAAGGCTTTGTAATACTTGGGGTCATCCGGAGCAAGTCTAATTGCTCTGTCAAATACTTTTATGGTTTGAGTATTATATATTTGTCTGTTTATGTAAACATTAGCAAGATAAAAGAGTATTTCGTTATCATTTGGAGACAGGGTTATTGCTTGACTCAAAAAATCTTGGGCTGTTTTATGGTCGACTTGGTTTGTCATAAATGCTTGTGCAAGATAAATGACTATATCTTTTCGAGACTCGTCCAGTTTATATAAGTTTTGTATATGTTCAAGAG
>CAZXTR010000081.1:0-2091 GCA_964643615.1 uncultured Lactobacillales bacterium
AACATCAAAAAAACAAATGTCGCACATTGAACAAAAGTTTCACGCCAAGCGCAGGGATGCGTTTAATCGCGGACTAACATTCAGGTTCACGCTTGAAGAGTTTGTTCGTTGGCATCTAAAAACGCCAGAAGTGTGTATCTATTGTGGAATTGATTATGCCACGTTCAAAAAGTTTCGTTCGTTTGCTCTAAATTATACTGGTGAAAATAAATTGGTAAAACGATACAAAAAAGTAACCGGGCCAGAATCCAAAGGTTTGACCATGGAGCGCCTCGATGACAGCCAAGGATACACCCCGCTCAATGTTGCGAAGTGTTGTCTGTATTGTCAAATGTTAAAAAACCAAGCGAAAGACGTTGATGGAGTGACGGACTTTAAAGGGGTTGGAGGGTGACTCGTGACTATTGTTCGTGACGATGAATGTGACCAACTATTTGAATACGTTGACATACTCGGAAACCACTATCTGATGACAGAAAAAGAGGCATCAAAATGCAGCGTTCGTCGAGTCAAGCCCATGCCGCCTCCAGGCCGTATTGTTGGTCCAGAGACGATAATTCACTGTGGTCATCGAGGAATTGATTTTCAAAACGGAGACAGAGTCTGTGTTGAGACCTGTGGCGCGAAAAAAGAATATGTGGTGACATATTATGATGAAGGCGCGAGTTGCATCACCGTAAGGGAAACTCCGCTTTGGAGACGAGTTATGTCCTATATCTGGGGTAAACTCGTCAAGTTTGCAGAATGGGTGAAGCCATGAAAAAGACGTTGACAAACGACTCGGAGTTTGCTACAACAACAGACAGTGAGGTGAGTGATGAAAGTTTTTGATGTGACCACAGACTCGACCAACCCGAAATATCATACGTATTGCGCTGTTGCCGAAGACATGGCGACGGCAGAAAGGTTGGTAACTTTGGAACTTCCTGCTGGGGTAACTATTACGGAAATTCGTGTACATCATGAAAGCGTTATCATCGACCTGTCTGCGATTTAGGCAGACTGAGGTGGTGGATCGTGACCAAAGAAGAGGTGATACAAATTGTTGACGCTTGTTGTTAAGAGGCGACGTTTTGTTCCCGAATCGTCCAAAGGCAGGACCGAAGTTTTTGGCACTTCTAATGTACGTTCGAGTCGTACTTCGGGATCAATTGTAGTATTTTGTACTACATAACGAAAGGAACGAGGTTGGTAATGGACGTATTCTTTGAGGCTCCAAAAGGGTTGGCCAAAGACATAGATAATGCAATTATTGAAGATTTGTATGAATGTGTGGTCCCTCCACCATTTAACGAGTTAATGGAAAAATATAATCTTTATGCTGAGCGTATGAAGGCAATTGAAAAGTTGGCAGAACACCAATATTGCTGCCCTCTTTGCGAATTTCATATGAGTTTTGAGCGGCAAATGGCTCTTCACTGCGAGCATTGTGACCTTGCATTAAAGGCGCAGGAACTTGCTTGGAAATTAAACAGCAGGCACCACCAAAATGTTCGGGTTAATTTCGCTAGTCCGTTCAATCCCAAAAATTGGTATTAGGAAAGAAAATAAGGAAGCATGAAAAAAATGTAAAAATATAGAAAAATATTCGTTCATTTTGATAGTTATTATAGAGGAGGCTCGAATGAAACTTTCTGAATGGGCGAAAAAACACTCACTAACCTATAGAGGTGCTTATAATCTTTATAAATGCGGGAAAATAAAAGGGGCATTTTCATTAGAGTCCGGCACAATTGTTGTGCCGGAAGAAAAGATTACAAGTAAAAATGAATTTACAGTCGTATATGCTCGTGTTTCTTCTTCTGAAAATCGAGATAACTTAGAAGCACAATCCAAACGTGTTTGTGATTTTTGCGCGGCAAAAGGTTGGATTGTTAATAAGGTCGTGGAAGAGGTCGGAAGCGGATTAAACGATAACAGGCAGAGGTTACAACAGATATTGTCTGATGAACAAGTTACAAGAATAGTTGTTGAACATAAAGATCGACTAACTCGGTTTGGTTTCAATTATATTAAAACTTTATTTAAAGGAGAAATCATTGTTATAAACGAAACCAACGAAAAAAAAGAGGATCTAATTCAGGACTTTAT
>CAZXTR010000082.1:0-2090 GCA_964643615.1 uncultured Lactobacillales bacterium
GTCTTCTGTTCAAAATATCGACTTCTTTAAAATCAAATTCTTTATGAATTTTTACTTTTATGTTGTTCATTTTTTCGCTGTATAGCTTGTTCAAGTCATCAACAATAAGCCTTTTTCGCTCCGCAACCGCGCGGCGGTCTTCATCGGTAACAAATTTTGGCGCACTAACAGAATCAACAATGCGTGTAAAGTTTTCTTTTTTCACAAACCACGATAACATTGCTCTGAAATTCGACTTGCCGCTGCCATTAAGCGATGGCGTCATATCGCAATACTCGATTGCTTTTTCTATCGTGCCAATGTCAAATTCTTTTAGCAACAGTTGAATATCGTTAAATAACGCTTTATTTTCTGTTACGTGAATAAGATTTTTTGTTTTATTCCATTTTTCAAATACTACTACTACTTCGGACTGCGGAGCGTTCGCGCACGTGTGCGTGTGCGCACGCGTAGTAGTAGTAATATTATTTAGTTTAGTTTTAGTTTTATTCAAGTCGTTAGTAACCTCGTTAGTAACCTCGACAGTAACCTCGTTAGTAACCTCGTTAGTAACCTTGAAAAATTTTTTAAAGGTATAGCTAACCTTTGCCGAACCTTTTACGGTTTTAAAGTCTAAAACTCCAGCTTGTTTTAGACGATTTCGTGCATTTTTTAGCGTTGGGAAGCTCACGTCCAAATCTGCCATAATTTTTCGGTTGTTTCGCTCAAATGATTCTTTCCACGAAAGCTGATTGTTTATCTTTACCAAATAAAAGAAAAGTGCAATCTCGTTTGTTCGGAATGAATGTAATTCGTGCGAAGTCCAAAAATCATTTATCAGTTTGATGTAGTTCATTACTTCACATATTGTTTATAATAGTCTTCAAATTCAGACCAATAAAGGTCTTCGGGCGTTGGCAATATTACGCCAAAATAGGTTGCTGCATCAGCTTGTACCTTGTTGAGAAAATCCGTAAAAGCCTCTTTTGTGAGTTTTCGTGTACCGCCAACAACCATTTGTCCGTCAATAGGCGATAACTTTTTGAGAAACATACTACAATAATGTTCGTGAAATTGTTCTTTCGTGTGTCCTGTTTCTTGCGCCAAACATTCAAACCACATCCACATTAAAGCGTTTTGGTCAAGGCTTCGTTTTTGCTTACGCCGAGCTACTGTCAGCACATACTCGCCATTAGTGATTATTTTAAATATGCCGTCAAGCTCTCGTTGTATTGCATCACGTTTCTCTACTTCGCCATTACGTTTTAATATGGATATTGTTTTACTCATTTAAAAATAGGATTTAAAAAGGCAACTCATCATCACTTACTTTAACCTTTGCCAAAATTTCTTCGGCTTCCTCAATTTGCGCTAATGTGTGGTTGCGTTTATCTGCAATCACTTCACGGGCTTGCTGAATAGTGTAATCAGACATTTTTTCAACTGCAATTCGTCTTTCAACAAATGCTTTTGCAGCTTCAAAAACTTCGGAAGCCTTTTCCCCAGCTTCAACTTCTAATTCAATTTCAATTTTAGCATTCTCGTAATTGCCTTTTGAAATTAATCTACTGTAAATAATTTTGTTTGCTTTCATTTTGAAAATTTTAAATGTTTATAATATTGTTATTTGTGTACTAAATTATTGGCATAATTTACGCTAATACCATATTTAATTGCTAATTGGCGTGTAATTGCACGTTTTAGTGTGTCGGGATTTTGCCGACAAAGCTTTTTAAAATCACGCTTAATCTCCTTGCGTTGCTCGTGTGTCAATAGAATTTTTGGCATAATCTTTTAGTTTAGTTATTGTTAATAATTAGTTTTGTTAAATATCGTACTGCAAAGATATAATAATTTTTTTTTATAACAAAAGAAAGGTACTTATTATTTTCGTTGAAAAGGCTTATTTAGAACCAATCTAAATAACAGAATGATTAAACAACTGTAAAAGAAAGAGTTAAAGAATTTATTCAAATTTACCATTTTCCCGACCTCAGCAAAATGGTCTAAAATATCATTGTCATCAGTTTCGCAAAAAGAGTTGCGTAAATGCTCACGTTAGCCGTCAGTTAGAATGGGGAAATGTATCATCAACAATTTGCCACATTAGC
>CAZXTR010000083.1:0-2090 GCA_964643615.1 uncultured Lactobacillales bacterium
GGACCCTCGTATTCAGCTTGGAAGGCTGCTGCACTACCATTGTGCTACACCCGCACACTCTCTTTTTTGGTGGAAAGGGGTGGATTCGAACCACCGAACTCATAAGAGGGCAGATTTACAGTCTGCTGCCATTAACCACTCGGCCACCTTTCCATCTCGACGGAAAAAGAATCCAGTCTCTATTCAAGACCGGACAATTGTGTAATATGCGAAAAAATTAACTTCTTGTCAATATAAAAAAAATAGTTTATACATCTTTTAACATTTAAAACGAGTTAACCTGTTGAAAACAACGAATATTTTTTATAGCAAAAGGAAATACAATAAATGAAAAAGACAAAACAGCGTTCTACTTTTTGGATTTACGGATGTCATGCTGTCGTGGCCGCACTCCAAAATGAAAATCGAGAAAAAACAGAGTTGAGAATGACTCAAGACGTATTTATAGACAAGTCGTTAACGAAAAACTTAATCGTACGTGTTGTAACAAAGGGGGAAATTGAATCACTTTTGCCATCTGGGGCTGTTCATCAAGGTTTGGCTTTGTCCGTCAAGCCATTGGCCCCCGTTTTTATCGAAGATGTTTTGCATACTCAAAAAGAAAAGTCCGTCATTTTGATTTTAGATCAAGTCACAGACCCTCACAATATTGGGGCTATTTTACGTTCTTGCGCAGCATTTAATGCAACTGCTATTTTGGTACAAGACGCTCACGCACCAGAAGAAACGGGGACACTTGCAAAATCTGCCTGTGGTGCATTGGAAATTATACCTTTGGTTCGTGTCACAAATTTGGTAAGGGCCTTAACCTCTTTAAAAGAAGAAGGCTATTGGATATTGGGCTTAGACGGCCAAGCTAAAACAGCCATTAACAGCACTAAATTACCATTAAAAACAGCTTTTATTTTGGGTTCAGAAGGAGAAGGAATGCGACGACTTACGATGCAAAACTGTGACAATTTAATCAAACTACCTATTTCGGGAAAAATGGAAAGTTTGAACGTATCTAACGCTGCGGCGATTGCCTTGTACGAGTTCAATCGAACCTAATTTATTACTTGACTTTTCTTTGAAACAAAGCAAGATTACAAACAATACATAAAACATGAAAGTTATAAAATAAGATGCGTTTCCATCAAAAATTATTGGCGTTAATTATAACGCTTTCAGTTTTCTTTAACCCAACGCATTGGCAAAAAAGAACGCTAAGGCAACGTCAGTTTGAAAAAACACTGACTTTCGTTTTTATTAGTTGTTTTGCTGGTACAATTTTAATTGCTCTTTTGTTATGGATAAAAGAAAAGCCCACCTTACAACCCCCAGAAGCTATCAAGATTTCAAAAGCAATACCCGATCCAGAATTGCCAAAATTACCCAAAACTCGAGAAGAAGAACTTTTATTGAATATAGAAAAGGGGGAAATTAAACTTATCTCTTTATCTTTAAACAAAAGAGAAACTCTTTCGGGATTATTAAAAAGGGCAGGATTGTCGATGACGGAATCTTTGGAAGTCGGGAAAGCCATGGAACTCGCTACAAATATCCGTTTATTAAGACAAGGCCAAATTTTCGAACTTTTATTCAACAAAGAAAATGTCTTTTATGGATTAAAGATGGAAGATCGAAAGGGGAATACAATTAGCGTTTTTAAAAATATCGATGGCACCTTTACCCCTCAAGCACAAGAAGGGAAAATAGAAACAAAAATAGTAACCATCCAGGGTATAATCGAAAATAATTTTTCTCAAGCAGCACAAAAAGTATCCGTTCCAAAAACAATTACCCACCAGGTTACTCAAGCACTTGATGGAGAGATTGATTTTCGAACAGACATTAAAGAAAACTCCCCCTTCACAATTGTGTTCGAAAAAAAGATGACACAAACGGGGCGCGAAATTGGAAGAAATTCATTGCTTTATGTTTCTTTAACAAGCAATAAGAAAACATATAATCGTTATTATTTTATTGACGCTTCCGGAAACCCTGGATTTTACAACGAGAATGGGGAAAGTGCGCCAAAAATCATTATAAAAAGACCTTTAGGAGGTGGACGTATTTCATCTTATTTTGGGACACGACGGCATCCTATT
>CAZXTR010000084.1:0-2084 GCA_964643615.1 uncultured Lactobacillales bacterium
CTGTCACGCACGGGGTCGCGGGTTCGAGTCCCGTCCGGACCGCAAAGAAAACAAGAGAGAAGTAATTACTCCTCTCTTGTTTTTTAAATAAAGCATCCAATTATACTTACCTAGATTAAATATTCAGTTATATCGCACCAGCGAGGAGGGGTTAAAAAGAGAGTAAGGTTCAAAAATAAACCTTGTTTCAATTTTTTATAGTCGAAAGAATAGTCCTATTTTATTTTGCATCAATATCTATTAACTTGTAATTTTTGTTTCCCATTTTCAATTGTGCCGCATAATCAATCTGATATTTTCCACTCACTGAATTGGCTTTCAAAAAGGCATCTTCACATTTTAGAGTTTTGTCAATCAAATCGTGGGCAGCAGCTTCGATAGCCACAATATCAAGAGAAGCCAGAATTCCGATATCCTGAACAAAGGGTTTTTTAGGATTGCCCGAGCAATCGCAGGAGGGGGAAACATTGATTACAATATTGAAATATATTGAATTTTTAAGTTCAACAACAGGTTTGGCATATTCGACCAGTCCTTCAAGAAACCTTTTTGTTTTTTCGGTATCGTCCGGCGCAGAAATAGCACTAGCGTGACAAGTAGAGATGCATTTTCCACAGCCGATGCATTTTTCTTTATCTATGGTCAGCGGATTTAGCGTAATTGCTTTTGCAGGACAGTCAATAACACAAGCTCCACAGCCAACACATTTTAAGCTGTCAGGTTTAGGAAAATCGCTGAAATGCATTGCCGATTTTCCTGCAGGTGTTGCCATTCCCATAGAAGCATTCTTTATACATCCCCCGAACCCAGACCTCCCGTGGCCTTTAAAATGGGTAAAATAAATTATGGTTTCATACTTTTCAATGTTTTTTGCAATATAGGCGGTTGTAAAACGATTTCCACCTACAATGGGGAGTTTTAAAGTGCCTCCTTCGTCCAAAATATCAATGGGGGCAAAAGTAAATCCATGGTCACGAGCCAATTGAAGATGTGTTTCTGTTTGATGGCGACGTCCATTATAGGCAACATTTGTTTCAATCAGCGTTGCTTTCAGCTTTTTGCAAAGAGGTTCAACCATAGAAGCCGGCAGATAATAGCTGTTTCCGTCTTCTCCAAAATGGACTTTAATTCCCACATTTCCCTTTACATTCTCTTTCACGTAATTAAAAATTTTCATGACTCCCTCCGGAGAAATATCTTTAGTAAAGTAGACGATAGAAGAATCGTTAGATGTTTGGGCGCAGGAGCTGTTTTTAAAACAGAAAACTCCGAGAGAAAGGATTAATAGCAGAACAGTTTTTTTCATTTGATAGATGTTGGATAATTTTTATTTTTTTGGGCTGCAAAAATAACCGAAAATATTTAAAAGACGAGTATACAAAGTACTAAACCGTAGATTAAAATCAGGAATCATAATTCACAAAGAAAGAGACCTTAATTTTAAGATCCCTCGGATAATTATTGCCGAGATTGAAAATTATGTCTATTTTTGTCCAGCTGTTTTTCAGCCTTTTTTTGCAGGGGCGGAATTTGTATGAGGATAATTAACGGGAAAAGATAAATTCTTACATGAAAAAAGTATTAATTTTTATATTGTTATTGAGTTATATTATTGGCGGTTTTGCCCAGGATGCCACAAATTGTCACAATTCCAAATTCAGTATTTGTTTTCGGGTTACCCCTGGGGTTACGTTATCTTTTTTTGACATTAAAATTGATACCAATGCAAAAATATACAAACGTTATTCTTCAGTCTGGAGTCAATCAAATGATAAGGCGATTGTTTATGAGGCAGACATTACGGAAAAACAGATGCAGAGGCTGTGGAGTATAATTCCAAAAGATCTGCAAAGCCTCCCTGTTGAAGGCAATAATTATCTTGTTATTGACGGTGAATCATATCAACTTCAAATACATTTAGGGACTCAGATTTACTCTTTTTACGATACACCCGAACTCAGAGCAACTTTTAAACCGCTCGTTCAATATATTGAAGAACTTGAACGGATTAAATTCAGAAAAACAATAAACCCAATAGTGGCTGATAACGTATCATTTTGCTTCGACAAATAAGTTTAAAGCCC
>CAZXTR010000085.1:0-2023 GCA_964643615.1 uncultured Lactobacillales bacterium
CGTTAGCTACCATTTTAGCTAACCGCAAAACAGAAACGTTATCAACTAAAACAATATTTATGAAACTAAGGATTTTACTGATTTTTTTACTCTTTAACTTAACTACAACTCTTTTTGCTCAAGAAACAGCAAAACCGATGACTGATACTGAAATTGAACGTAGTGTATCAATAATGGATATTGAGGGGAAAAAATATGAAAATGTAAAAGTAACTCTGAAATCTATATCACCAGATTATTTCATTTCAGACATATACAGAGTGAAAGTCACTATTGTAGATGTGAACGGTAAAATAGTTTGGAAAAAAACTCTGAAGAATGTTTATCTCTATGTTTTTTCTTCTGGACAAATACAAGTGGGGAAACCTAATTTTGACAAGATTGTCATATATAAGAATGATTATTCAGGTACTTTCACAGGCAAGATAAGAGAAAAAGAAGGCATATATTAGACGTCTAAAAGGTAAGGTGCAATTCCAAACTATGGAACTTGACAAGTTAAAACAACAAGAAAATAATGGCTGAAAACGAAATTTATAGCGACAAAATTACCAAAGGTTCACGAACTTACTTTTTTGACATCAAGAAAAGTGAGAAAGGCGACTTGTATCTGAAGATTTCCGAAAGTAAAAAGACCACTTCGGGCTTTGAACATCACAGACTTATGGTATTTGACGAAGACCTAAAAGACTTTGTTGAAGCATTAAAAAAATCGCTGACAAAATTCAAAGAACTTAAAGAACCAAAACAGACAGACGGAAAAACGTATTCAGTAGAGAAAATTAGAGAAACGCATAAACAGGCATATTTGCCTTGGACGACAGAGGACGACAACAAACTTGAATTACTTTTTTGCGAGGGTAAAAAAGTGAAAGAACTTGCACAAATATTTGGACGAAACGAGGGATCAATTAGTTCACGAATTAAGAAACTTGAACTGAAAGAAAAGTATGGAAAATGACCCCGCTTCCCCACACGAAGAAAAAAACGGTAGCTAACAGGGGTTTGGCTATATTTTTTGTTCGGGGGCGACAGTGCTTCATTCAACATTAGTGCAATAATGAACAGTAGTGCTTGTATTCAACTTTTGTGCATCAAATCCCATCACAAAAAACATAGACAAGCCCCGGCCCGTTAGCTGCAAGATTTTTCAAATTATATCAGAAGAAGATAAGATGGATTTAAGTCATACATTTTATTACCCTTTAGTTGGAAGTAAATATAAAAATGGAATTAATGGCGTCAAATTATTAATTTTAGGAGAAAGTCATTACTGTGATAAAGGCTGTGAAGTATGTGGAATTAAATCTGGTTTTGATTGTTCAGAGTTTACAATTAGTGTTTTAGAAAGATTTATTAATTATAAAAGAAGAATCGGAGCTCACGAAAGCTGGATGACAACTTTTACAAGATTTACAAATGTTTTATTTGGTGAAGCAATTCCAGATTCAAAATTGATTGAATTTTGGGATTCAATTATTTTCTATAATTATGTTCAGTCAAGCACTAAAGGACCACGAATTTCGCCATCATTTGAACAATTTGATGAAAGTAAAGATTCATTTTTCAACATTCTTTCTATTTACAAACCTGACTTAATAATTGTTTGGGGCAAAAGATTGTGGGAAAACTTACCTGATAATGGAAAATGGGGAAATGAAAATATATTGGATGGTAAATATGGCAAATTTTACTATTATAATACCGAAGGAAAAAAAATTCCATCATTTTGTGTACATCACCCATCAACAAGTTATTACAATTACAATTACACGAAATACTTTGATGAAATATTCAAAATTATTACAAAAAACAAATAATCCTGCAGCTAACATCGGTTTGGCAAAATGCGGGGATGTGCTAAATTGCACTTCTCTCCTATTTATCCGCAAAAGCTGTTTTGCTTTTGTTTTTTTATTAAATTTACCAAAAGTCACAGCTTTTGCTTCGTTCGGTTCTGAATTGAACTTTTGCTCAATTCAAGCCCACACTTCGCCAAGCCGTGGCTCGTTGTGCGACACTC
>CAZXTR010000086.1:0-2020 GCA_964643615.1 uncultured Lactobacillales bacterium
CTTACATATTCAGCGCCAGTGCAACACCTGCATCTATTGGTGCCGCCAATGCTGCATTGGATATTATGTTGAGCGAGCCGGAACGTATCGAACGTTTGTGGGATGTTACTCATTATGCGTTGGATGGTTTTCGTAAAATGGGCTGCGAAATAGGACCTACGACTACGCCTATTATACCTTTGTATATTCGCGATAACGAAAAAACTTTTGCAGTAACGCGCGCATTGCTCAACGAAGGCATTTTTGTCAATCCTGTTGTGTCTCCTGCTGTTGCTCCGCAAGATACGCTTATTCGTTTTTCGCTGATGGCAACGCACTCTAAAGCACAGATTGATATTGCTTTTGAGAAAATAGAAAAGTGTTTTAAACAATTTGGTATTATCTAATTAATAAGTTTTTAAAAATAAATAATTATGTCAGTTCACAATTCAAAAGACATCCGTAAGGTTACGACGCATCGCTTGAACGAGATGAAAAGCCGAAATGAAAAAATAAGTATGTTAACTGCATACGATTACACGATGGCTTCCATTGTTGATAAAGCCGGAGTAGATGTTATTCTTGTGGGCGATTCTGCATCTAATGTTATGGCAGGAAACGTAACAACTTTGCCGATTACATTAGACCAAATGATTTATCACGGTAAATCTGTTGCACGTGCTGTAAAACGGGCGTTAGTGGTGGTTGATATGCCTTTTGGAACTTACCAAACAAGTGATGTGGAGGCTGTTCAAAATGCCATTAAAATGATGAAAATAACACACGCCGATGCTTTGAAACTCGAAGGCGGCGTGGAAATTATTGATGCCGTTAAAAAAATCTTAGCTGCCGGTATTCCCATTATGGGGCACCTTGGGCTAATGCCGCAATCCATAAATAAATATGGTACTTACACCGTGAGAGCAAAAGAAGAGGACGAGGCTGAAAAGTTGATTTCGGATGCGATTTTACTCGAAGAAGCCGGCTGTTTTGCCATTGTTCTTGAAAAAATTCCGGCAGTTTTAGCGAAAAAAGTAGCCGAAAAACTGACGACACCTGTAATTGGTATCGGTGCCGGACGCTATGTTGATGGGCAAGTGCTGGTTCTTCACGATATGTTGGGTATGTCGAATGGTTTCTCGCCACGTTTTTTGCGGCGTTATGCCGATTTGAATAGCGTAATGACCGAAGCTGTAAAGCATTACGTAAGCGACGTAAAACATCAGGATTTCCCAAACGAAACAGAACAATATTAAACGCCCCTATTTAGCGCAATTAAGTAAACTTGCGCCAATTTTGAGGAAAAAAGCGAACGAATCCCCGATGAGCAAAGCGATTGAATGCAAAAATGCAAATTGTTGATAACTTTTTTGAAAAAAGGGGAATATATAAGAAGTAAATAGCAAAAGGCAAGGAATATATCCCTGCCTTTACGCTTAAACGATTAAAATTATTTATGATAATCAAATGATTATTCTAATAACTCCCGATTTGGAGCATTACCAAAACAACCTATTTACTAAAAAAGTCAGCAGAAGTCAACATTTTGTGGACTGTTTTGTAAAATTATTTACCGTTTAGAAGGATAATGTAACACTTTAAATTGGGATTTCCTGTATCCTATAATCCAAACAAGGAGTATCGTCTTCCCTCATGACAAAGTCTCCTAATTTGTGTTCTATATAAGAAAATTTTCTCTTGTGTCCTACTGATATTAGAAAATCGGGTAACTCTTGGTAAACAAAAACTAAATATTCTTTCAAAACAAAAAAACCAATCAGATTTTCAGATTTATAAGGATAATTGCTTAAACGAAATTCGAGTGTTTGACAATCACTATCTCCTTTGACATACAAATGAAAATATTTGTACCTTTTAAGAACATTCAAAAGCGTATCATTTTTTGCACCAAATAACAAACTTTCTAATTCAGATTGAATATTCTCATTTGTTATTACAAGTTGCATAACTTCATGATCGATCTTTTTCCATGTTTCCTTGCCAAGTTGCTGTCCCTTTGCTAAAAATATCAATAAACAGA
>CAZXTR010000087.1:0-1988 GCA_964643615.1 uncultured Lactobacillales bacterium
GATACCGCCTTCGCCCATTGTATTTTTTGCATACGAAACTACATCGTCAAAACGATTTTCGAGAAACGAAGCAAATTCCAATTCGAAAGGATTGTCGCCAATAATTTTATTGAACACCGATTTTTTAGGAATAATAAATGGTTGGTTTTCTGCAATTTTAGGTTTCGATAATTTAAGCGAAATGTAATTCTTAACTTCTGCTGTTCCTTTGTCGGTTACAGTTAATTCATCAATGGCTTTTTTAAATGTTGTTTTCAGAATTTCTTTAGGTTGAATTTCAGAAAGATTACGCAAGGTTTGTGCATCGCTCAATTCAACTACTTTCGTAAAGAGTTTATATTTGATAAAACTTTCAACCTTTGGATAAAGAATATCAAAACCACTTACCAAACGGCTGTCTTTTAAAATTGTAGTCGTAAAAAATCCTATAACATTGCGATAATCGGGAACGGTATCTTTAAAAACAGTTTTGTGTGAAAAATCGCCTTCAATATCGTTGAAAATGATTTCTTTCAATTCATCGTTGCTGAATTTTTTAAGTGGTGCTTTTTCGTTGGTAAACTTGCTAACGTCAATTAATTCAAGATTTTTAAACTCTCTATAAATGCGTGGACTCATTTGCGGAATCGGAATATCTAATTTATCCAAATCTTTGTTATTGTTTTCCTTGTCCACTTCAACAATTACAGGCGATTTACCTTTTGTGCCTTTACCCATTGGGCTGTATTGAAATTCAACTCCTTCTGTTTTTAAGCTTTCAACAAATTCTAAAAACGCAGGAGTACCAACAACAACCAAATTTTCGGGAGTGTCTAACGGAAACATTTTTCGTAAACCACGCCCAATGGTTTGTTCAGGTAAAATTTTAGAATCAGCACCAAATGGACGTAACCCAACAACAGTTGAAACATTACGAACATCCCAACCTTCACGAAGCATTAAAACCGAGACAACCGCTTTGTATGGCGAATAATCTTTATCAATGTCATCGGCAGCTTTTCTTAATTTTTCTAACTCTTCTTTTGCTTTCTTTGAGGTTGCTGTTTCGCTTATTTCTCCCGAATTATTTGTATGAATAGTAAGCACAGAGTTTTTCATCATAGGATAAGTGCTTTCCAAAAAAGCGGCAGCTTGGTCAGCTTCTTTGGTACTCATCGTCATTATAAAAAGAATCGGTGTTTTTTGGTTTTTTAATTCTTCGTATTGCTGTTCCCATTCCAAATACCCTAAATGAATATAATCTCTGTACCGTTCTACAAAATCAGAAGAATCTTTTTCCTGAATTTTTTGTCGGGAAGCTTCATCAGGCAAAACAGGAGATTTTACAACATTTTGTTTTATGGCTTCAACCAATGGATAATCGCAAATAGTTTGCACAAATATAGCCCCATTGTTGTGCTTGGGCGTTGCTGAATAATCGGCTTGCAAACTTAACCCATTGCTGTTTTTTAGTTTTAATTTATTGCTTATGTCTTCAATGCTTTTAAACCAAGCCAATGAACTGTCGTGAATGTGGTGTGCTTCATCGTTCAGCACAACTAAATCTTTAATTTTATCGCTTCGCAATACTTTGCCCAAATCCAAACCTTTTGAAGTGTCTGCATCGGGTTTTGGTTTAACACCAAGAAATGTATCTTCAAAACTTTGTTCAGGTTCTTCGTTTAAAAATACTCTGTGAATATTAGTGAGAAAAATATTTCCTGATTCGGTAATTGGTTTCAGTTCGTCTTGAATGTGTAAGGTCAATTGAAAATCATTTTTCCAGTCTTTGTCGGCATATCCATTTTCAGGGATAAAAGGTTCATCAAAGAACATTTTCAAGCCGTCAAAGTCTTTTCGCAAGCGATTAAGAACAATAATATTTGGAGCAATAACTAAGAAATTTTTTGAAAGGGGACTTTCAATTTCGTAGAGATTATGAAAAAAACTCCAAACCAAAGTCAAGCCCATTACTTTTGTTTTACCTGCTCCAGTTGCCATTTTCACAA
>CAZXTR010000088.1:0-1986 GCA_964643615.1 uncultured Lactobacillales bacterium
CATTTTAAGTGAATCTTACGGTCTAGAAGGTCTTTTTCATTCATCGGTAAACTCCCTCGTCAATTTTTACTATTTCACGCAACAAACCATATTGTTTTTCAAGTTCCACAACCCATTCTTGCTTTCCTGTTCGTCTATGAAACTCAACCCTTGCCTTAGCTGCGTTCTGGCTGATCTTTGGAGTGCGTTTAATCATAATACAAGTATCTGAATCTTGAGCAATAAACGAAGAATCTCGTAAATCCTTATAACTCAGGTCTTCACCCTCGTTTTTCTTAATATGGCACAATAGGAAAATAACAAAGTCGTTTTCTACGGCAAATCTCTTTATCCTACGAACAATAGCCCCAATCTCAAGGCTTGGATTACTTACCCTTGCCATATCGACCAAAAAGTGAAGGTGGTCGATGAAAAATATCCTCGTGTTGTATTTAAAAAACGATTCCAAGCACCTATCCATAAACCAATTAAAATCTTGAGCTTTGTTGTTTGTAGGAAGGTAAAAAAGCGGAAGTGTTGGGAATTGCGCCAAAAACTGTCTAGCGGGAACCTCATATGTAAACCAACATGGAAAGTGTTTCTTTTTAGCAAATTCTACGGTGAATGTTTGTGCCAAAAGCGTTTTGCCCTGCTTCGTCGGGCCTGAAATGATAATCAATTCACCATCTTGAAAGCCTTCGCAGGCATAATCAATACCAGGTATTCCAGACATAACCGACACAAACGGATCTTTTTTATCAGCGTTGAGTTTATCATGAAGTTCAAACGACGTTAAAACCTTATCGTCTCCGTCGTAATCACGATAGCTTTGGCTATCTGCGTTCGTAATCAGTAAGTTTTCGCCTGAGCGTTTGCAGTCTTTCATTAGCGTTCTCCATTTCTATTATATCAACATTGCGGAAATATTCATACATTTGTTTGTAATAATCGTCTTCCGTTTTCCTGATTAATTCCTGCCAAATACCTATTGACCTAGCGTAATAGTTTATACTGTCCTTTTCGTCGGCTATAATTGCTTTTATTGTCATTACCATTGGCTTTTTGACTCAACTTCGTCTTCCCATCTGGCGTTATTAATCCAAGTGGCCGGGTGGGGAATGAAAGCTCCGTTTTCTTTTTTCCAGTTTTCTGTATTTTTTTGAATTTCTATTTTTTTAAGTATGGTGTTCAGGTCGGGTCTGTCTCCGTTTCTTTTTTGCCACGCTTTCCATGCAGCTTCTTTTCCAATGTGCTTTGGGTAGGCAGAATAAAAACATAAAAAATCGTCGTCGTATTTTACTTTTACTTTTACTTTTACTTTATTAGTATTACGAATTGTTTTTTCTTGATCTGCGTTCGTATTACGTTCGTATTCCCATCTCTTAGCTACTGATTTTCTTGTCTTTTCGCTCTTTTCTTTCCTGAAATTTAACTGATTTAACGCTGATTCAGAATAGAATTGATGTGCGTCAATTTCAGCATCAAATCTAAACAAATCAAAATCATTTATCACCGATTTTATCACATCAACTTTAGTTCGTAATTCAAACGCAATACGTTCGTATTCAAGTGGAAGATACCCGTTTTCATCATAGAGCATTTCAATAATGCACCAGTAAACTCCTATTCCTTCCATACCGAGTGACATGGATAAATTAATTAATTTCCTGTCTGCCCTTGCCCGGCAATCGTGCTTGAAGTAAAATGTTCCCTTGCTCATTTATATCCTCACCACGCAAAAACCACCAAAGGGGTCGAACATGCTTCTTGGGAAAGCATCCCTGAGGTGGCTAGAGCGTGGCTTTTTGTTTGGTGTGATTTTTTGTGCATCGGGTTCGACTCCGTATGGATATTCTTACAACTATTGTGCCAAATAAAACTCAATAAAATCAATTATAGAATTTTTATAATGTATATTTCATATACATTTTTGTATACTTAATATACAAATAGTTACTTTTTATACACGCTAAAACGGCAAATCGTCAAAGTCTATACCGTTCTGAA
>CAZXTR010000089.1:0-1977 GCA_964643615.1 uncultured Lactobacillales bacterium
GCGGGATAAGTTGAGGAAGCTATTACCACATCAGGTTTAGCAATAGAAATAATACGTTTTGAGAATCTGAAAAGGCCCGCAACAAAACTAAGCATATTTAAAGCGCGCCTGACACCGTTTTCACTATAATCAAGCGTTTTGAGCCAGACATAATTTATTCCGTCTATATTTTCAGTTTCAAGAGAATCAGTTAATTTAACTTTTTTGCTTCTCAAATGTGAGCAGTCTGCTGCAACAACAGTAACCTTATGCCCCGCTTTTACCCATTCAAGACCCAAATAATAAGGACGAAATTCCATGCCATGATATACAGAACCTGCATAATGATTAACTATCAGTATGTTCATCTCAGAACCTTCCAAAGTATTGAAGAAAATTAGATAACCCTATATTCTTCTATGCTATAATAATTACATTACAACTGCAATTTTTATTTGTTCAGATAAATAACTGGGAGATTTTAAGTCGGCCATGCATAATATTGAATATGATTCAACCGGTTGGGATACGTATAATTGGGGGCGTGGAATTAGTTTTTGGAACAAAAACATTGATTTTAAAAACAAAACGGTTTTGGAGCTTGGTTGCGGCTGCGAAAACGGAGGATTGTCGCTTTGGGCCGCTTCTGAAGGCGCGTCAGATGTTGTGTGCAGTGATTACAACGAACCTACCGAACAAACAAAAAGCATGCACAAATTATATAATTTTGATGCAAAAATCGCATATAAAAAGATTTCAGCTTTAGAAATACCATACGAAAATCATTTTGATATCGTCATGTTTAAATCAATGCTAGGGGGGATATCGAGAAATGATATTGAACTGGTTAACTTATGTTTAAAACAATGCAAAAAAGCTTTGAAACCGGGTGGTAAATTACTTGTCGCCGAGAATTTGGTTTCAACTTGCGTGCACAAATTTGCCAGGAAAACTTTTTTGAAGAGGACGTGGCGCTATTTTAATGCAAATGAACTATCTGCATTTTTAGAATATAATAATTTTAAAGTTACAAACAGAGAATATTTAGGAATAAGCGCATGTTTTGGGCGTTCCGAAAGACAAAGGATTTTTTTGGGAAAGCTTGATAAAATATTGTTTGAACGTATTTTACCGGAAGAAAAAAGATATATTATTTTTTTAATTGCAGAAAAGAATAAACATTAACCTATAAAAACAGTTCTTATTGTTTTTATGATTATTAATACATCACTAATTATAGAAAATGATTTTACATATTGTAAATTCAATTTCATCTTTTGAGGTAAAACTTCGCTAATGTATTTTGATTCGGGATCAGATGCCCCGTGCAGAAGTTCTTCTTCATTTTTAAAGTCAACAGAAGCAATTGAAGTTACGCCCGCGGGTAACAGCAAAGTAGCGTACATTTCATCCGTGTAATGTTCAACATATTTTGTTACTTCGGGCCTTGTTCCGACAAAGGACATTTCACCTTTTAGGATGTTAAAAAGCTGTGGAAACTCGTCTATTCGATATTTACGTAAAAATGCTCCGGCTTTTGTTATTCTAGAATCATTTTTAACGGTTAGGTTTGTCCCCATAAGTTCTGCATTGGCAACCATGGTTCTGAATTTGTATATATAAAATTGTTTTCCGTATGCGGTGATGCGAATTTGTTTGAACAGCACATCGCCTTTGCTTTCGAACTTGATGATTAGAGCGACTGACAAAAGAACGGGCCATAACAAAAAAAGAAGAAAAATCGCACCCAGAATATCGAAGATTCTTTTGAAGAACAATGAAATTTTCTTTTTTTGCAAAACTTTGTAGTAAGGTAAAACCCGGTCATTTTGCAAAAATTCGGGTAGAGTTTCCCATGAAGACAGCATATTATTTCAGCTCATTATAGATTTTAATTGTATTAGCGATTACGTGTTCCGCTTCTATATCTGTAAGGCAGGTGTGAAGCGGCAACGAAACTTCGTTTTCAAACATTTTATAAGCGTTGGGAAAATCTTC
>CAZXTR010000090.1:0-1905 GCA_964643615.1 uncultured Lactobacillales bacterium
GCAATTTGATAGCATCCGCACCGGCACGTTTTGCGGCTTTAATACTATCTAAAGCTGTTTGTTTACTGCCATTGTGGTTTGCAGAAAGTTCGGCGACAATGAAAACAGATTCAGGTTGGAAATGTGTCATATCTTCAATTTAACCTATTAAACGAACAATGTGAAATGCTTCAGCAAATTCTGTCCCCACAACAATTCCCCAACGTTGTGCTTGTATTGTAAGTGCCTCGGGAGAACGAGGATGGGGATATTCTCTTTTTTCAAATTCATAATTTTCCATTCCTTTTATTTTTGCTTTAATATCCTCCTTAGAAACAGGAATAAAAAAGTTTGGAATAAAGTGCTTGGGGTCTGTTGATGCTCGCCATTCTGTACCAGATGATGTTTCAAAAGAAACAATAGCTTTAACGCATTCACCCTGCATTGGACGACAAGCAGTTATTACAGCTTCAAATGTTCGTCGATGATCAATGTTTAAATCACCATTGTGATGCGTGAAAATAATATCAGGACTAAATTGCTTTTTTTCTTTTTCCACAACTTTAATAATATCAAGCAGCGCAACACTATCAAAACGATTATCCGGAAAATCGTATGCCGAAACACTATGATAACCGATACATTTTTGTGCTTCTACCATATTTTCCTTGTGTTGATTCAATTCTTTATTCCATTGCTCTGCATTTCGAGTATCTGATCGACTTGTGATACCTTCACCTAAAATAACTACACGGCTTTTTATATTATATTCCGCAATTAGTTTGTGCATTGAAGCTCCCAATCCCAACAACTCGTCATCAGGATGCGCCACAACCACTAAAATCTTTTTATTTCTGAATAATTCTAACATCGGCAATAATTGTTTTATCAAATTTTAAAGTTGCTCGTGAAAATTCAAATGTAAAATGTTCTGTTTCAATAAAAGCCTTAGGATATCCCTCAGCATCTAACATCCTAATGTGATCGTATACATCTTCAATCTTAATTAATGATGCTATATCGCTATCGGATGGTGTTCTTCGCTTAAAAAGAGTTACTTCACCAATTTGTTTTTGAGGCTGTATATTCTCGTCAATTATCGTTTTAATCATTTCAAATATAACATTTGTCGCCCGCATGAAAATTTCTTCTGCCGTACCGTTTAAATTCAAATTTTTCTTTAAATAAATATCACCGGTATCTATTCCTTCTGATACTTTTAAAGCTGATATTTTGGTATTTTCAACTCCCCTAACAATAAGATTTTGCAAAGGGCTCCCCCCACGTCCAAAAGGTAAATCGGTCATATGAAAGACAATACAATTGTACTTTTTATAAATAGACTTATCAATAATATACGACCAATGAGGTATGAAAATTTTATTAGGATTAAGAGTTGCTAATTTGTCTTTTGTAAAATCATCTTTTGAGTTAATTAAATACCATTTATAAGAAGGGTATTTTTCTTGTAATTGCAAAAAAAGATCCTTATGCCATTTTTTTTCAGATAACAGTATGTATACCATAACTTCTACTTTTTATTAAAAATTAGTACTCGCTCATTTTGATAAACACCTTCTGTCATCAAAAAATTGTTTTGTTGAAAGACTTTAATAGAAGCAAAATTAGCAGGCTTTACTACAGCTTTAATTGGCTTAGACGTCCTCTCCAACACCAATTGTATAATTTTTTTCCCAAGCCCTTTTCCTCTATATTTCTTATCAATAGAATAATCTAACACCCAAACATCTCCTTCTTTATCAAGTCTTATTTGTCCCACAGGGACGTTATTATAAATCAAAACAAACAACAAACTTTGATTACTATTTATTTTATTTTCAAACCAAGCCTTATGATTTTCCCATATTATACTTTCCGGACTGAATGAATTATTTCTTACATCTTTATCATTTGCCCAATCAAAAA
>CAZXTR010000091.1:0-1894 GCA_964643615.1 uncultured Lactobacillales bacterium
CTCTGCTTTGCAGCATATTTTTCGGAATAATATATCATCTGTTTTTGATCTACGACTACTTTGCATTTTTTTATATTGCCACTTTGAGTTGTTGTATTAACGCTTAGCTCTTTGGGATAAATTCTTGATTTATGTTTAAAAGTTATCTCGTTTCCTTCATCATTTTCGATAATAGTGGTTGTATAGCCGTCGCCTAATACCCATTTTTTGAATTCCTCACAAGCTCCCCGAACTGATTGTCCGTAAACGTAGCCATCTCTTGTGTTATAATCGCACTTGTTGTTGCCGTTCAAAAAATAAATATTATCGGATGTGTTTAGACCTCTGTCTGCAACGATAATTACGCGACTGTCAGTAAATTCATTTTTTATTCTGTCGAGAATCGGACGCAGATGTAACTTTTCTGATTCGTTGCCTGGGAATAAGTCGTATGCCAATGGTATTTTATTTCTATCCATAAGTAATCCCATGTTCACGATAGGATCTGGCCTGTGATTTTTTTCAGGCCCGCGCTTTCGATATTTTATTTCTGTTGAATTGCCGTGCTTATCCACTGGGTTACCTGCATCATCAAAGGTGTCTAGATCGGATTTCCCTATATCAAAGTAATAGTTCGTGCAATCGAAATAAGTTGCAGATAAATCTCTTTTGACAATATTTCCGGAGCGAGCATATATCCATTTTTGCATCTCAAGATGGTGCTCATCAATCAGATCAAGAGAATGATAGAGATCGTCATGGCTAAAGCCATTCATGCGTTCAAAATATATTTTCTTATTTTTAAAAGTATCTTTTTTTGATCCGGGAAAAAGCGCTCTTGAGAATACTAATAGCTTGAAAATAAGCTCCAGATCATACTTGATCTTTTTCTCGCGTGCCTTTAATCTCCAGAATTTATCGAGTTCCAGCTCCTTATACAGTGCTTTAAGAACGCCATAGCCAACGTTAAAGTTGTTGCTGTCGCCTGGCTGCATGGTCGCTGCAAAGTCCAGAGTGATTGTGGCTCTATTTGCTGCCTTTTTTTCTTCGGTCAGCTGTTTGGCTAATTTTGTAAAATGGCCTATTGGATCGTCATGGCTTTTTTTCAGCTCGTCAAGGTTGCCAAGACTTTGAATAACTCGTTGTTTAATGCGGCCTTTTTTCCCTTTTTCTGTGTTTTTTTCATAATACGACTCATAGAAATAAAGACGTGTGACACCGTTTTTTGTTACTTGTTTTAAATACATGCTTTTAACTCCCTGTTTGCTATTTAGTATAGCACAAATCTTCAAATTCCGCAATATGCCACAGCAAGAAATTTGCAAATATTGACATAAAAAAACCGCATCACAAAAGAGATGCAGTGCTACTTTTTAGACCCCAAACTTCAAAACTCAGGGGGCCAAATTTCATTGACAAAACCACCAAAATGCTGTTATGATATCCAGAACTGTAGAATAACTTGTTAGGCTATATTTAAATTAACGTGAAGAGTTCGCAAGCAGAAATGGAGAAGTAAAATGGCAAAAGTAGTATGTCCTGAGTGTGGTCATAACTTTGAGGGTTCCTCTTTAAAAGGGGGGGCAGCGGCGGCAGCGGCAGCGGCACTTGGAGCTAAAGTTGGAGCAGGTTTTGGTATTGCAGGAGGCCCATTAGGGGCAATAGCTGGAACGATTCCTGGTGCAATCATCGGCGGTTTGACTGGCTATTTAGCATCAAACAAATTTTATCAATGTGATTGTTGTGACAAGTATTTTATGCTTTAAAGTCAAAGCCTAACAAGGCGCTCAACAGTGACCCTTAACGCGTGGCATTTTTGCTTCGCAAAAGTGTATGCCACGGTTTCGGGCACGTTAGCTTAGCGTTAAACTAGCAGAAAACAATACACATTACTGATTCGATACTCGTTTAGTAG
>CAZXTR010000092.1:0-1873 GCA_964643615.1 uncultured Lactobacillales bacterium
GAATTTGTCAAGATGGAGAAGTTGTAGTTGAACCGTGTGCAGATTACAGAGGACAAATATGTGTTCAATCAGAAATGAAAAACGAAGAGAAAACAATAACTCAAGCTCAATGTGTAGTTAATGATGCACTTTCTTGTTTAGAATATAACAGCGAAGAAGATAAAGAAAAAATGAAAGAAAATTGCGAAGAAAATACGCAATGTGTACTAAAAAATATTAATGTTGATGATGGATTCAAATTTGATTTGTGTGTAGGACAATATCCAAAAGGATTTGATTTATCATACACACAAGGAAAAGAATCCGCAAAACAACTTTGTGCTTATGCAACTCAAGAGTGCATAGTTTATTATGAGAAAAAAATTTCGGGATGGGACTGCGTATTTAATTGCCATTGCGAAGACCCAAAATTTGTTGAACAAATGCACGATTTATGTATTTCTATGGGCGATTGTGGAGGATATGTTAATATTTTAGGTGAAGGAACAAATTCTTTTAGAGTTCAAGAAAACCCCTATAAGATTTCATATGAAAATTATTCTAAAAATTGTGTTGCAAAAGAAGGACAATTCGCAAAAGGAAGTTCTCTTGAAAAAAGTATTGGCGTTTTGGGGGGACAAATGGAAGGCCTTGACCCTAATTCTTATGGGACAGGATATTTGAAAGACACAGATATGGCATTAAAATATTTGAGTATGGTTTCTGGAGGCGTGGGACTTTTATACAAGGTAGGAGCTTCTTCTTTTTTTGTTGGAAAGGCTGCAACAGCAACAAAAATGATAATGGTAAACGATATATATACAATGCAACCAGGAATGCCTGCAACAGACGGCCTTTTTGCATCGGGCGGCGTAGATAAGGCAGGCACTTTAGCAACAGGTATGGAATTTTTAGCTTCGGTTGGTTTTGCAATTGGAGTGGGATCGATTGCTTCGATGATTGCAATTAAAGCATTTGGATTATCTGGAGATGCAGCTTTAATAACCACAATTTCTGGAGTAACTGCAGGAATTACTGTAGGAATCGTTGCCTCAGTTGCAACTAGTGCAGTTGGAAGTGGAACTGTTGCGGGAGGAGTTGCTGCAAGTTTAGGTGCGACAGCAACTAGTGGAGCAAGCGGTTGTCTTGCGAGCGGACCTTTTGCATTGGTTTGTGCAGCAATAGTAGTTATCGTTGTAATAATTACCGCACTTGCAATGAAAGCTTTAGGCATTGGAGAGACAAAAGAAGTTCATGTAAAATATGATTGTCTTCCATGGCAAGCTCCTTTTGGAAGCGATGATTGTTCTAAATGTAACGACGACCCGTTAAAACCTTGTTCAAAATATCGATGCGAATCTTTAGGAAAAGCTTGCGGAATAATAAATGAAAATTCGGAAAATCCCCTTTGTATTGCAAAAGAATCTGACGATGGATTTGCTTCAGAAATAAATTTAGTAAAAGTTTCAGAAGGATATAAATTCGAAACACTTGGAAAAAATGGATATTCAATTCGTGCAGAAAACGGAGAATGCATTCCTGAATTTACAACGGTTTTATTTGAATTAGAGACGAGCAAGTATGCCCAATGTAAAATGGATATGCAAGAGACAAAGGATTATGATTCTATGAGCGAATATCTTTTAGAAGGAAATATGTTCGAAAAAAATCACACTGGAGGATATATGATGCCTTCACTTAGTTCATTTGATGTTTATAATGTTTCGGGAGATGTAAAAGAAAGAATTGCAAATTCGGATATTTATATTCGTTGTATAGATAGTTACGGAAGATATAATGAGCAAGAAGTTGTTTTAGATTTCTGTCTTGTTGACGGACCAGACAAAACTCCTCCCACAATATTAAAAGCAAATCCGGTTAATGGAGCATATAT
>CAZXTR010000093.1:0-1823 GCA_964643615.1 uncultured Lactobacillales bacterium
CGTTTTTCTCGTCCTGGTCTAAAAGCAAATTACCATTGTCGCCTGGTGAACTACCTTTAATCATAGCTGGTAATTTGCTGAGGGGATTTGTTCTTGGGGTAACGTAAACATTGGAAGTATTTGTCAAATAAGGACTGATGTTTTTTACACTTTGCTTTAGATTTTGATTGTAAAGGAATTTGTCTTTAGAATCATTATTTCTAATCCCAATAATAACTACTGCCACACCTGCATTTCCTTTAGCATTATTTGTCCATTTAAAGGACTGATGCGCAAATTCAATTTCTTGGCCCTTGTTCAAAATAAGCGGCCAAAGTAAAGCCACTTGTTCGCCTTGTGTTATTGAGTTGGTGGTAACAAAAGCGTATTTAGCATTTTTGCTTTCAATGTACTGTGTTGCCTTATAAAACCAACAAGCGATATAGTCTAGCTTCTTGTAATTGTTAATTCGAGAAAAGACGATTTTCATATCTTCTTTTTGACTTTCATCTTGTCTGCTATAACCTAAATAAGGCGGATTTCCAATTACATATACTTCATCCTTGTTTGAAATTGGGCATACCTCATTCCAATTTCTTCTTGTGGCATTGCCTTGTTGTATTTGCCCTGCTTCTTTTAGCGGTAAAATAGGTTTTGATTTTCCGTAATCAAACAACATTTCTTCAAATACTCGGTTCATTTGGTGTTCTGCTAACCATAGCGAAAGAATTGCCATTTCGTGAGCAAAATCGTCTATTTCGATTCCATAAAACTGTGAGAGTTGTACAGAAGTCCATTTGAAAGTTGGATTGGGTTCTAAATCGGTTATTTTTTGTAAAATCTTAATTTCCAACAAACGGATTTCCTTGTAGGTAATAATCAAGAAATTACCACTACCACAGGCTGGGTCAAAGTATTTGATTTTAGAAATGCGTTGAATCAATGCATTGAGCTGTTTTACGGTTGTTGCATTTTCGTATGCTTCATACAGTTCGTCTAAAAATAAAGGTTTAATGAGTTTCAGAATGTTTTCTACCGAAGTGTAGTGCATACCTAAATCGCTACGGTAATCAGGAATTACCACAGCTTGTATCATTGAACCAAAAATATCAGGGTTGATATCCTTCCATTGCAATTCGCCCAATTCAATAAGCGTTTTTCTTGCTTTAGCATTAAATTTTGGTGAGCCAATTTTTTGACCGAATAAACCACCGTTTACATAAGGAAATTTGGCTAAAAAGTCAGGATAGTCTTTTCCGCTTTTGCTGTCTAAACGTTCAAATAAATCATCTAAAAAAGAATGTGTATCACTACCATTTTCTGCGGTGTGTTGAGCCAATGTATTGGTAAAAATGCTGTCTTGCTCAAATATTTCAGTGTCTTCTGCAAAATAGCAAAACAACAAACGAGATAGAAAGATATTGAGGTGATGAATGCTTTCTTTTGAATTGTAAATGTTCGGGTTTTCCTCAATCAACAAATCGTACAAGGAAGCCATTTTGTAGGAAGCATTTCTGTCTGCTTCATTGTTGTTGCTTGCATTGTAAACCTCACTACCTGCCAATGGTAAAAAGAAGTCGAAATAATTTGGCAGTTCTTTAATTTCAATATCTAAGTTTTTACCTAATCTTAAATCCTTTGCAACAAGCTCTTTGTGGTCAGTCAGAATAGCAAATCTTGGCTTGTGTTTTAAGATTCGTTCCTCTTTTGAGATAGCATCAATACTGCTTAGTATTTTGTTTGTGCTTTCTACTTTAAAGAAGATTTTCTTTTTGTAAAGTATTTCACCGTCAATCTTTGAGAGATTGTAGTCTCCTTTTTTCAGCCTTGTTACAGAAGTTTTT
>CAZXTR010000094.1:0-1797 GCA_964643615.1 uncultured Lactobacillales bacterium
ACAGAGTCTGGTCGTGAGAGCGAATCACAACGCCCTCTCGGATCGTATCAGCAAGGACAGACTTGCCGTCGGCATATTCCAACATAAGCGGAAGAGACTCCCTCATCTCAAAATTTTTGTCAAGAATTGGCACATGCTTGAATCCATACTTGTTACAGATGCCAACCATCTCTTCAAGCCCGACCGGATATGTTTTCCCATCCTTATAAAACTTGATATTGAACACATAACATTCATATTCTTCGCGCTTGTAGCGATTTTTCTGAATCCCTGGGCCGATATTCTCGCCCTGAATCGCAATTCTCTGAACTTCCGGGTAGTCCTCTAGCATGTCAAGCATCTTAGATTCGTGGTTTTCATGCTCCGCAACCCAGCGCCAACTCCCCTTGGAACCCACTCCCATGCGATTGTTTCGGGAGCAGACAACAAACTCGTGCTTTTTCAGCAGCCCACGCCGACGTTCAATAACACTGGTGTGTGAGCAATTGTGAACCAATATCCCGTGTGCAAAATAATTATGGTTGTCTGCAATTTCCAAATCGTATACATATTTTCCAAATTGATCCGGTTCTCCTTTTTCAACGCTCAAAACCTTAGTCGGCAACACTCCACCAACAAAATCAAAACTTGCATTTTCGTAAATACACGGAATCTCTTCGTACTTTTTGGGTAGTTTATATTTCATGCTTTTCGGAACATATGGCAAAATAATAGAGGCTAGTTTCTCTGTGTCGTCAACATCCAAACGAAGAACGTAACCTTTATAGGTCTTTTTGTCTCCAATTGTTGCGGTTATTCCAAACTTATCATGTAACATTTTTTGAAGAATTTCATTTTCTTCGTATGAAAATCCCTGTGTATTAAACATTGCTCGGCAATTAAAATTTTCAACATTTCGATTACTTATAGAACCGTCATCCATATACCAAAATGCTAAAGCAATAGGACCAATTTCATTTGCCCATTCTTTTGTAACGTGTTTTTTGTCGGCAACCAGACAAAAATCATAAATAAGATTGTGCATCCACAAACTAGCAGACAAAATTCCTCGTCTATTTGGTTTGCTCCCCGGATAGCCGCCTTTTTTCCCCTCTTGTTCAATGAAAAACGGTCCGAGCATCTTTTTCTTATATTCAAAATAATCACTTTGTTCTATTGAGTGAGAAAAAAATACGCTTCTATATGCACTGTTGTTTCTTTTCTTTGAGGTAACGCTTGAGTCCCCGAGCAAACACCCTAATATGACCTGTTTTGTTTCATACGGCACGGTCTCTGCAAAATGATAAATAGTATCACCAACACGTAAATCTTTTGCTTCTACCCACCCACTGTCTGTAAAAAATTTATGATTGTCTGTACACTCAACAAATTTCTTTCTATTTCCCTTCCCTCTGTGTCCGCAGCCAATTTTATATGTGTCTCGATTGGCCTTTATTTTGTGATATTCAACAATTGGTTTCATCTCCACTATTTTAAGCTCTTGATTATATGATTGGACCAAAACATCCATTTTTTTATTTACTATACTGCCTATACGAAAAACTCCTAAATTTGTCTTTATTCGCATGTCACTGCCAAGACACCCGTCTACCTTTTCACTCACGTATAGCGGTCCCTGGGCCGAAAGATAGCGATTTGGGTTTGCTTGGATTCGTTCCTCGTCAGTCTTACCAACCCACCCAGGGAACCCTTTGCTTGGCTTTGGATAGACCTTTCCGTACAGCCAACGGAACCACGCCCAGCGATACAAGAACTTGGCGACTCGCCCCATACCGGACTTCGGAAGCGGTGTATCGT
>CAZXTR010000095.1:0-1771 GCA_964643615.1 uncultured Lactobacillales bacterium
AGCCGTGTGGCGCGGAAAAACGAAGGTTTGGTTTTAACGCTTTACGACCCTTTCAATAGCCGTGATTTAGCTTACTTTGAAGATTTTGTCCAGTTCCACAAAACTTTTTACAAACAGGTTGAACCTTTGAGCGTAACGCCTTTTGCCGAAAATGCTTTGGATAAAATGCTGTTCACGCTTATACTTGCTTATTTCAGGCACACAACAAAATATACGGCTAATGACACTGCAACTGCACTAATTGACAGCAGTGTAAAAGATAAACTAAGAAACAACCTGATACAGCTATTTCAAAATCACAAGTTTGCTCAAAATGACTTACAACTTATCACAGAAAAATTAGACGATATATTAAGAGACTGGAAATATAAAATTGAGGCGCAAAATGATTTGAAATACTATTGGGCGAACCACCCGAAAGAATCGTTAATTGTTCCGATGCAGGAAAAGAAAAATGACGATGAAACATTAACGGCAATGCAATCCATGCGAAGCGTAGAGCCAAGCGCAGAAATACTAATCAGACAATATTAAGCTATGCCAAACGATAAAATAAAACACGGAAGGAGTAAACATGTTTCCAATTACGGCGGTATTGGTTCGCTAATTGAAACAACCGACAATTCCATTATCATAGAAACATTTGATAGTTGGGGATATGCCGATTTAAACGAAAAACTGGCTCATTACATTATCAAAGACGACCGTTTGTTGCAACGCCTGAAAAATCGTTTTCCAAACCTTAAACATTTGGTGGCAATTCCTACCGACAGAGATTCATTTTTACACCATGTACAACCAAAAGCAAGCTATTTCCCGAAGTGGTTTTATTGTACCAATCCTAAATGTGGCAGATTAGCGACCTACGATGAATGGTTAAAAAGGTGGTTAGCAGCAGGAAAAAAGCGAGAGTTTTTTAATCCGCCAAAGTGCAGCAATAAAGATTGTAAGGAAAACCATTTGGAGCAAATCAGGTTTGTAATGACATGCACTAACGGGCATATTCAGGATTTACCCTGGGAGTTTTGGAACAATCGTTTACCGACCGACAGAACCAACGAGGAAGACAACGAAGACGAAAACAAAAATGAAAAACCAAAGGGACCTCAATTAAAACGTGAAAAATGTTGTGGAGACAAGCAAGAATTAGTTTACAAAATAAGTCGTGAAAACACCGAATTATCCGGTATCTGGATTGAGTGTAAAAGCTGTGGAAAAAAAGCAAACCTGAAAGGTATTTTTAATTACGAGCAAAAATGTAACGGTAAAAAATTCTGGTTAGGACAATTGAATGGCAAGTTTCACGAGGAAGAATGTACAGCCATAACAAGCGTAAAACTGAAAACAAGCAACAGCGTTTATTATGCAAATACATTGAGCAGTTTGTATATTCCTGAATTACAAAATCCGCTTTCACCCGAAATAAGGATTGATATTGATAATATGGTCGAAAGCGGGCAATTTACAGACGAACAAATAGTTCAATTGGTAAGTGTTCAGAAAAAAATAGACAAAGAACTCATTCAACAGTATTTAGAAACAGGCGACATTAAATACATTCCCGACAATACCTACCGACAAACAGAATACAATTATTTTCTGGAAAAAGAACAGCCTGATAACAAACAAATCAAATTTCGTATAATTGATTGCAGCGAACAAATCAACGGTTTTTCCAAATTAGTAAAAATTGATAAGTTAAAAAGGACTACCGTTCAAACTTCTTTTACCCGAAATGAACCGATTGATATAGATTCAATCCTGCAAAATC
>CAZXTR010000096.1:0-1752 GCA_964643615.1 uncultured Lactobacillales bacterium
TTTTGGGTTTTATATTCATAACAAAAAGAAATTATTTTGACTGTTTAATTTTTTTGATTTTAGAACTATATTTTCGGTAAATTTTAAATAAATCGAGTGGAAATCTAAAGAAATCTTTAGGTTTAATTCTTGAATCACCTTTTTCAATCCATTTTCCAAGAGGATGTTCAAAAACGGCGGATTTTATTTCTGGATAACCAATGTGCAAGGTAAGTCGTGCAAACACTTCCACATCAAACAGCCATTTACTGATAAAAGGTTCTTTAAAAAGCAATTCCACTACATCCTGGCGTATCATTTTTGCTCCACATTGTGTATCGTAGATTGGTAAACGCAAAGTGGCGGAAGCAAAAGTAGCAAAAACACGACCGATAATATGCCGTTTCCATGTACGATCGATTTCGGCACCCATCCGTCGAACACGAGATCCAACTACCATTTTCCGTTTGATATCATCTTCAAAATAGTCGATAAAACGATGTATCTCGATTAGCGGAGTGGCTAAATCTGCATCAAAATATCCAATATAATCAAACGAATAGGTTTCTAAAGAATGTTGTATGGCATATCGAACAGCGTTTGCTTTTCCGTTATTAGGCTGAATATCAAGCACGTTTACGTTTTCGAATTCTAACGATAATTGGTTTAAAATTTCTAAAGTATTATCTTTGCTACCGTCGTTTGCAAATAAAAATAACACATCGGGATTAAGTACAAAACCCTTTTTGAACTCATCCAATGGAAGACGTTGTGCTTCGTTGTAGCAAGGAATTATGATAACTGTTTTTTGCATATGCTATAACATGATAACCCAGGTATGCGAATGCCTAACTTTCGTTTCAATCGCGACCATTTATAATCGAGAACTAAAATATTTTTTATAAATTTTGAGCTTGATTCACTCCCTTTCCAATCGCCAATACCGGCAACTTCATCCAAATTAGGTTTAAAAAGAAGCTCTTTAAATTTTTGTAATAATCGTGGTAACAACAAAGAAAAAAAGAAATATCCATCTTTTTCACTTTTCAAGCCCGCCTGTTTAAGGTGATTTCGGAGTTTTTTAACGGTGTATCTGCGATAGTGTCCCAACCATGTATCATGTGAACAAAACAGCGATTGATACGCCGGAACGGTAATTACAATAATGGTTTCGTCATTGAAACCCTCGAGACTAGTTAAGCTTTTCAAAAAGTCAACATCCTTTTCAATGTGCTCAATCACATCTAAGAGTAAAATCACATCGATGTGTTTGCCCTGCATAAATTCGGACTTCATTTCGGATAAAAACGTGATGTTGCTTGAAGGATATTTTTTTGAAAAAAATTCAATAAATTCATCATCAAAAGCGGTATCCACCGCGAAATAATCGGCATTTGGAATTCGTTTTGAAAGTTGTTCCAAAAAAAATCCATCGCCACAACCAACATCTAATATCGTTAGGGGATTTGTAGAATTCAGCTTGTCACGTTTGCTTAAATTTTTGCTTAAAAGATCGTAAACCACTTCTAATCGGGCATATTCCCAAGGATGATTTTGCTTTGCATTCTCGGTTTTAAGCTTGTATTCTTTGATATCCATTTAAGCATCTAATTAAAGGACAAACTTACAAAAAATATCCCTACTTTTGAAAATGATTTTTAGGAAATTAATTATACAATTATGAATATCCACTTCCAATCAACGGTTATAATTACACGAGATTTTGAGAAAATGAAAGATTTTTATCAAAATATTTTAGGACAAAAAATCTCT
>CAZXTR010000097.1:0-1709 GCA_964643615.1 uncultured Lactobacillales bacterium
CCTTTGTTCTGCTGTATCTTTCCGAGTGCTTTTTCTGTGGGTGAATAAAACATTGCTGCCTTGGCTTGTTGGTACAATACGCCTTTGCCTTGTACCATCCCTTTCCTAAACTCAATCTCACTCCACACCTTTTCAGCAGTTACACCACGATTCTTTGCAATCTTTTTTACAACGGCATTAACGATTATCGCTTGTGCTAACGCCTGTGCTTTGTTTAATCCAAATACTTCACGCCCTGCCTTGTAAACATCACGTAGGTTTTTAGGTTTGATTCCTGTTACTTGGGTTATCTTCTTTTCCTCTAAAGTGGACACGCCGCCTTCGGTTGGTTCTAACCCTAACGTTTTTCTAAATTCATTTTCTATTCCCGACAACAATTCAGCACTACCCTTTTCCAACAATGTTTTTTTTGCATTATCAAGGCTTTCTGAATTTTTAAGCGAAGTGTCGTATTTGAAATATTGTGGGTATTCGGAAGCAAACTGCTTATCCATTTCTTTTACGGCAGCAACATATTCCTTATTGGTTAGGTTACCATTCTGTAACTTTTCGCTTATTGCTTCTAATCGCTTATTTCTAACGTCATCAAATACTTTATTTGCTTCATTTATATACGCACGTGAATCATCAACTCCAACAAACGTTTTTACCGCCTTTTCGCCCACTTTCTTCTCCGTTGGTACTTCTACACCTTTTGTGGTTTTGGACATATATTCCCATTCAGCCATTGTTTTATAACCGAACAGTCCTGATGATAGGCTTTCAGCATTTTCCACAATAGGCATTACTAATCCCATAATCCCTTTATTGCTCTCAACAACCAATGCTCTTGTTGGGTCACTAAATTGAAGCTCCACATTTTCAACTCCATGTTCCGCAAATACCTTAAATACAGACTGCATTTTTTCAGAATTAAAATGGTAAGTATTATCTCCAATTATAATTCTTACTCTTAATGGGTTTGAAAAGAAACGTTTGGTATTAACAAGTCCGTTTAGTTGCGCTAACCATTCATTTACATTTACTGTTCTTTTTAATGGGTTATCTCTCGGTATAACTGCATCATAGTTTGGATAGTCAGCACCTTCAGCAATAAATTCCCCTGTTTTCGGATTTATAACCTCGCTCTTTTTAATTGTTTTGTCTTCGATAACAATCATTACGTAAGCATCGGTAGCAACTAATTTATTGTTTTCTGCATCCTTAAATACTCCAGTCAATATAGGGAACCTATCGTCACCTGCAACTATTGATTTCAAACTGCTTATTTTCGATGCAGTAGAGTTATCTTTAATCGGGGTTATCTTTTTCTCGATTGGCTTAACATCGTGGTTTGATTGTGATTCAAAGCCTATGTCAATTTTATCTTTTTTAGCATATTGCTTAGATGGGAATTTATCTGATTCAGCAAATAGTTTCGCTAATTGAATTTGTTCTTTTTCAGTTAATTCGTTTTCTTCTGATACTTTGTTGAATGGTTTCCCCTGTTGTAGTTCATTCAACATTTTCTGCGCTTTCTTTGATAATTCAGGGGTGTCCACTTTTGCTGCGCTTTCTGTGGATATTTTATTACCCTTACCATACCCCTTTGGTGTTTTCTTATCTGTCAATTCTGATAAGACCTCTCCTGCCGGAGGTTGTTTCTCTTGTGGCTTCGGTGTGTCTTTTACGCCTTGTGGTTTAGTGGGAGCAACTACTTTCTTATCTTC
>CAZXTR010000098.1:0-1699 GCA_964643615.1 uncultured Lactobacillales bacterium
CTCCTGTTTTCCGAGTAAAAATTGCAGCTTTGTTGTAACTAACAGATAAAGAGGTGCATATTAATAAGAATGTCTGTAAATCGGGTGTCCCGATGTATATTTGCGGATGTTTGTCAGAAAAAAGAAAAACCTAAGTGGGAGCACTAGTGTGCAAGTAATACAAAAGGTTAATGGAAAATACAAAGTTGTGAAGACCATTGGCTCCTCTTTTATTCCGGAAGAAATTGAAAGGCTTTATCAACATGCACAGGAAGCAATCCCCAGGATGTTTGACCAGCTTACCCTCTTTGACACGAATTCTACTGCCTTTAGTTTGAGTGACCTGTCTAATGATTCAATTTGCATAATTGGACCGGAAATCGTGTTTGGAAGAATTTTTAATCACATTGGTTTCCACAAGATAAAAGACAGCATGTTCAGGGACTTGGTCATTTCCCGAATAACACACCCAGGTAGTAAATTGCAGCTGTCAGAATATTTGCAAGAAAATGCGGGCAAAGACATTTGTGTTGATGCAATTTATTATTTCATGGACAAGTTAAGCCAAAAATACAAAAGCTTGGTGGAGGAGATTTCCTTCTCTTATACCAAGCAACTACTCAAAGGTCGGATTGGCATTGTTTTTTATGACATGACCACTATTTATTTTGAAAGTAGTCAGCCGGATGAGTTACGCATGCCTGGATTCTCGAAAGATGGAAAACATCAACAACCACAAATATTTTTGGGATTGTTGGTCGGGAAAAACGGTTATCCGATAGGATATGATATTTTTGAGGGAAACACTTATGAAGGGCATACGTTAATTCCTTTTCTGGAAAGGTTCCAAAAATGTTTTGGCTTGGAAAAACCTATTGTAGTAGCAGATGCCGGACTATTGTCAAAAAGCAACCTTGAATCGCTCAAAGAGAAAAATTACACTTTTATCATTGGCGCCCGGATAAAAAACGAAAGCAAAACAGTAGTGCAACAAATCAAAAAGGGCAAGATTCCCAATGGGCAAATTGTCGAAATACGGAAGCAAGACGGTACAACCTTATTTGTAAGCCATTCGGATAAACGTGCCAAAAAAGACCTGTCAAATCGCATCCGTGGACTGAAACGGTTAGAGAAGAATCTAAATGCAGGTCGACTGACCAAAAGCAATATCAATAATCGGGGTTACAACAAATACTTAGATATGCAAGGTGAGCTTAAGATTGCTATCGATTATGAAAAGTTTGAAGCCGACAATCAATGGGATGGATTAAAGGGTTACCTGACCAATAGCAATTTGCCGGGAAATGAAGTCATCGATAGTTACAACAATCTCTGGAAAATAGAAAAGGCTTTTCGTATCTCTAAAACAGATTTAAGAATCAGGCCGGTTTATCACCGGCTAAGGCATCGCATAGAAGCCCATATCTGCATATCGTTTGTTTCGTTTGTGCTTTACAAAGAATTGGAAAGGGTACTGATAAAAAGCAGTCAAAAAATCTCTATCAATAAAGCCATACGGCAGATTAAGAATATGTATGGGGTACGAACAGAAATTTCCACCAATCATTTTCGGATAACGCCACTAAAAAATAACACAATGCAGCAGTCCATAATCGACGTTGTCGATGCTAATTTCTAAAAATGGGTGTCTTTTTCGGAAGACAGGAAGAGAGAGAATTTTCTTTTTTGCCTCACCCCCGACCCCTCTCCAATTGGAGAG
>CAZXTR010000099.1:0-1699 GCA_964643615.1 uncultured Lactobacillales bacterium
AGTTTTCATATCTCTATTTTATTGGTTGTCCGTCTTTTTAGCATTAGCCATAACGGTCTCGGCTATGGGCAGTGGCGGATTGCGTGAGCCTTTCCTTTCAAACAGAGAAAACGCTCGGGCGGGCTACCGACCTTGCAAATTGCACTTCTACCCGCCATTGCCTATGAGCCTGTGTTATGGGCAAGTGCTTTTACTTCTATTTGTTATCGTAATTCTCTACTACCTCAAATAATTTTTCTGAAAAGCCGAACAAATCGTCAAGTGTTTCGATTTCCGTTTTTACTTCTTTTTTGTTCTCGTCCAAAACTACAAAATATTTTTTGTTCCCATTTAAATACAATCGGCAAATTGTTTTTCGGTTGTTGTCATCCAATAAAATAGAGAAGTAAGATTGAGCATCTCTGTATGCAATCCTTTTTATATCTATTTTTTGTCTCAATATTGTCTTTACAATCATAAAACCTTCAAGCTCTTCGTCTGTCGTTTCAATTTTACTTTCCGGTTCTTCTGTCGGAACTGACACAGTTTCTTGGGCTGCTGAAGTTTCTTTTTCTTTGTTCAATGCAGTGTTTAACCGTTCTGTTATTAAATCACTAATGAGAATCTGTGCAGATTTTTTTGTCAAATTTGTAAATTGCTCCAATACTTTTGCGGTTATGCTGCTCGGATAAACCTGTTTGGCAAAGAATTTCACAAAATCAGGGCTTGGGTTTGTTAACTCCTGATTTAAAAGCTGTTTTAATTCGCTTGAATATTTCAGTTCGCTCGCAGTATTGGCTATACTTTCAGCGTCAAAGTATGATTTATGGAATTTTTTGAGCTCCTCGATTTGAGTGTCCTTAATTTCTGTGATATTAATTTCCAAGAATGGCTTTTCATCCATTTTGTTCGGCTCAACAAGGTCTGAATAAAATCTGTAATTTATACCATTTGTCAAAATGCCAAACTTAGCTTTTGATACGTGAAAATATCGCAAAAGTTGCCCATCGTGCAAATCTAAATTTTGAGACCAATGCTTGCATTCAACCAAAATGATAGGAGCATTGTCTTTAAAAATCGCGTAGTCGATTTTTTCGCCTTTTTTTGTTCCTATGTCTGTTACAAATTCAGGGACGACTTCCAGCGGGTTAAAAACATCGTATCCCAATGATTGCAAGAACGGCATAATAAAAGCATTTTTCGTGGCTTCTTCTGTCGCGATTTGGTCTTTCAGTTTTGTTACTCTTTCTCCAAGAATTTTGATTTGGTCTTTAAAGTCCATATTATTTTGTTTTTAAGGTTGATTATTTTGCGGCTTCCCAGCATTGCCCATAACGTTCCCAGGCTATGTGCAGTAAGGGTCTCAGAAGGCGTAATCGTTCTTTCAACGCCGAAAAACCCCTTATTGCATATAGCCTGTGTTGGCAACTGGGCTTCGTTATTCAAGTAGTTTTTTGATTCTTGCCTTAATATTTTCATAGGTTGTATTTAAACTTTGTTTTGCTGTTTGAGTAACTATTGCCGTATGTGCAATAGCATCTCTAACAGGCTTATATATTTTAGCATCTCTTGAAATACCTGCTTGTCTTAATTGATCAGTTGGTTTATCCACAAAGTTGGCTAAATCGTCCATTGAAAAATAAAGAAGGTCATTAGCATTTTGTCTAATTTCAAAACTAATATTTGCCGCATTTTTTGCCGTATCTTCTTTTTTCTTGTA
>CAZXTR010000100.1:0-1647 GCA_964643615.1 uncultured Lactobacillales bacterium
GTAAATCAAAGCATTACCCCGATGGACAATGGGGGAAAGGACGGAGACGATGAGTTTACTTGTGAATGGATTTCTGACCATAATCTTTATATTGTTCGCATTTACCCTGTATCAAAGCGAAGGATGTTAGAAAATTTCAAAAAAGACTTGACAAAGGAACGAAAAAAGAGTATAATGTAATTAGGTGGTGATTTTAGTGGATATGGATACATTCTCAACACTGTTTTTCATCGGGTTCGTTTTGTTCATTCTATTCATCCCGTCTTTAAAACAAAGGGCAAAACGAATTGAATACGACAAGAAAGCACAAACTATGGCGGCACTTGGATATCGCTATGACTGGGATAAATACAATAAAATCCAAAACGATGTTCGGGAAGACCGAAACAAAAACCCAGAAAAATATCCAAACCTACACGAATACGGAAAAGAGATAAACCGCAGGTGTGAGGCGGAAAAATTACTTAACAGGTCAGATTTGGAGAGAAGAAATGTTTAACTATGAACTGCAAGCAGAAAACAAAGATAGGACTTACTGGCAAGGTAAGTATGCTAGCGATTTCATACAAGAGCTTGAGTATTACAATCAAGTGAGATACAAAGGCAGAGGAAGAATAATTGACACAGTGACGGGACAGGTAGTGATTCCCTGTTCGTAGAAAGGGGTATTTATGTCTGCATTAGAAGAACCTATCCAATCACCAGCGGTAGAACCAGAAAAACCATCAAGCGTAGCATTTAAGGACGAGAATATGATTGGCGTAAACTTTGGTGATAGAAAAACAAAACCAAAGAAGAAACGCTCAAGCTATGGTTCGTCTCTGACAAATGCAATTAGAGACTTGGATGACATTGAAAAGGCAAAACAGTGGTTGCTCAATCAGCCACAGAGGTACACCAATCAGCCGATAAGCATTAGGAACTACTGTTTGTTTGTATTCTGTTGCAATTGTGCAAGGCGCATATCAGATGTCTTGAATTTCAATGTCTCCGATGTTGTCAACTCAAACGGCAACATTAAAAAGAAAATAGACCTATTAGAAAAGAAAACAGGAAAGTACGCTTATGTGTACACTAATCCATCAACCAGAGAAGCCCTGCAAAGATATCTGTCTGCACGGGCTGGCTGTGAACTCGATGATGAGAAGTTCAAAAAACTAATGGACGAACCGCTCTTCTTGTCGAGGGAAAACGGTAGGTTACAACGGCATCAAGCATGGAAGATTATGTCAGATATGGGTGATGCAATCGGATTGACCGACAAGGGAATAAATTTTGCCCCGCACGGTTGTCGAAAAACTTGGGCTTACCAATCACTAAAAAACAACGCAGGTAATCCAATAGCAATGGCTACAGTATCAGAGGCACTTAATCACTCTTCTGAAAAAGTGACTCGAAAGTATGCAGATATACTCGCAGAGGAAATTGAGAATTTATACAATTCGACTGTATTGTGAGGTGAAAATATGAGTAAACAAGCAACTAGTTCGGCACAGGCATCTTCATCTGGAATCGGCTTCAGCGGTCTTTTGACAATTGTATTTGTTGTTCTGAAGTTGTTAAATGTAATATCTTGGAGTTGGTGGTGGGTATTGTCGCCAATATGGATTCCAGTTGTACTTATACTCATAATACTTATTGTAGTAG
>CAZXTR010000101.1:0-1627 GCA_964643615.1 uncultured Lactobacillales bacterium
ATCAAAACTTCTCATAACCTGAAGGTCAGAGGTTCAAATCCTCTCCCTGCAACCAATACAACCTTGAAACCCGTGTGTTTCAAGGTTTTTTTATGATGGCGGAGGCTGTGAATGAATTATTGGTTCGTGAGCAAGGACTATGAAATTGTCCGAGAGAAAGATGCCGTTTACGGCGGTTTTTTTAGGGAAGTTGCCCGAAAAATGAATCGTATAATCCAAAGGCAGGCCGATTTACAAATTCCACCCATTATCTTCATCACCAATCAATCCAAAAACGAGATTTTTTTAATGCTTGTTTTTTGTCTTATTTTCCCCCTTTTTCAAATTCGGAAGCAATCCGGAAGCAAAAGGTAAAAATAGAATATTTATACTTCTATCGTTTTAGTAAAGTTGATTAACTTTATATAAAAGGTCTCAAAGTCATAATATAGATTAAAGTTCATGTATTTGTTAGATAATTCAAAATCTAAAGATTGATTATGTTATTTTTCCCAATTCACGGATGTAACAATGCCTCGATCCAGTGTATAAGTTCCAGTTATAACTTTTTCTCCTGATAATTGTGAAAAAGTCAACATTTCCGTATCATTATTAGGCTTATATGCCTTTGTTGGAACGCCTTTTTTCTCTAACAACTGATCCTTACTGATACCAATCTCCGCATCATTGGAAAAGCCTTCTACACGAACCTGTTCGCATTCGTCTTTATAATAATCAATCAGCTGCCAATACTTTGGATTATTTTTGGCTATTAAACGGTTTTTGTTAACAAGCAACTGTAAGCTAACCCGACAAATATCGTATGGACCTTTTAATTTTGCCTTTGCTTTTTCAAACTCGGCTAATGTTTTTGCATTTTCAGAAACAAACTTTAAATCATCGGCGGAAATGCTTCTTGCCGTTGCAATCGCATTCATCCGACATTCTGTTGTCGCACAAGTTCCGCTGGTATATAACTTACTTTTTGGATCGTATGCCATTATAGCTGCCTCTTTGTAAATGTTGGGCATCAATTTATTAACCGCCATTTGCATTGGACCATCAATAGGAATTGCCCCTAAAGGAACAACAAACCATCCCCACCATTTTGAAAACATAATTTTAGCTGTTGATAATGATATTTCTCTGCCCGTTTTGTTATTAACAAGCTTAGGTTCAAACGTATATGTATATTCGGCCTCTTCCCCTGGAATAATTCCCAAACTTAAAATAGACAAATACTTTGTTCCACTTCCAAATACTATTTTGGCAGAAACAAATGTTTTTAAAGTATAATCGACATCAGAATTATCTTTTACAAAATATGCGTTTTCTGGAAGAGCGGATAAACAACTCTTAACGCCAGCTGTTCCACCACAAGAATAATCTTCTAAATGGAATAGAGCTGAATCGTCGGAAGAAAAATCGTATGAAAGTGTTGATTCTTTTGACTGATAAGGAACCTGCGCAATTTGTGTTTGTTCTGTTTTATTCGTAATAAAAGCACAACTTGATAAAACAACAGAAACAGCTAGTAACATTAAACATTTTTTCATTTTATTCTCCAAAACTACATGACACATAAACAACCCCCATTATCCAAATATTCACCATTCCAACCCGCACCTACTGCTCGGCATTTTGCCTT
>CAZXTR010000102.1:0-1581 GCA_964643615.1 uncultured Lactobacillales bacterium
TGTATTTTTTGTTGTTACTTGCTTTAAATGAAGTGTAGTGAAAAAAAGCGTTTTATCGAATACAAAATATGTTTAAATGCTTTTCATTATATGTTTTCTAAAATATACTTTTTAGGGATTTTTTGCATTTTTTGAAAATATCAAAGAAACACAAAATTGTATTTTCAAAGTAACACTACCGCGCATCTTTTGAGAGTAACAAAAAATAAAAGGATATTTTCTTGAATAAATAAGCTTTATATTATAGATATACTATAAAAGGTATTACCTTTGTTTTTTTATTCTTTTAAACAAGAAAAAGGCTGTGATAACAACCGCAAGCGCTATAATTCCAGCAAAAAAGTAAAAAAACACTTTCTTTGGCTTAACAGTTTCTTTTTCTTGATCAGCTTTCTCTTCTTGTTCATTTGTATTTTCATTTAAAACATTTTCAACAACTTCCGCTTCTTTTTTTGCAGGTATTTCTTCATGAATTTCCTTGAAAGACATTATTGTGCTATTGTATATTGTAATTGATACAACAAAAGCCTGTAAATCATAATAGCTGTCATTATCTAGGTTTATTTTAATTGTTTCATTTAAACCAACAGAATAATTTGTGCTGTTCACAGAGAAGCTTATATTTTTTGTAAACCTATTTATATCATTTATCTTTGCTAGATAAGTTTCACGGGTGGATAAATTTATTCTGATTTGATATTCTTCTCTTAAAAGATTTTGATATCCATTTTGAATTTGAGATGAGGTTGGTTTCAATATAACTGGTTCATCACCTCCACCCCCTCTACTGCTTCCTCCACCATCATTGTCATCATCTTCCTCACTTTCAGTTGTCTTTAGTGTGTAGATTGATGTTGAATTGGTGTTTGGTGTAAAAGATGAATCATTGAAATACCATTTGTATCCAATTGTTATTTCAGTTGTAGATACTAGTGTTTTTGTAATGCTTATTGTCTGAGGATTTGCAGTGAAGTTAACAGCTGTGTCATTTACCCAGCTACCTGTATTGTTTGTTGAAAAGATATACTGACCATTTGGGCTCAATGCCTGGTTATCGCTTATGTTTATTGAAAAATGGGTGATTTCTCCTGCAGTTGTTGAATCATGAGAAACTGAATTGTATTTTGGAGGGATTGAGTCAAGTATAATCAATGTAAATACATCATCTATTTTATTTTGGGTTATTGTAAAATTAAATATATTTGTAGCATTAGCAATAACTTCACTTTTATTTGCAAAAATAGTGTAATTGTTATAGAAACTTCTTACTCCATTAGTATAATTATATTCAATAACCTCTTTTCTGTCTATCCAACCAGATGAATTTGTTGATTCTGTGAAATGGATGTCATTTGAAACATTAAATGCAGTTATGTTTACATTTGAAATGGGATTTCCATTGCTATCATTAACATATGCTTGATAATACCATTTTCTTATCAAGGAATTTGTTGAACCATCTCCCGCATCTTCTACAATTTCTTTTGAAGAGTTATAAGAGCAATTTATGAAAGTGTTTTCAACTGAGCCTTCTCCCCAGAATGTAAGTGAATATACCTCTGTTAAATTGCCAAATATATC
>CAZXTR010000103.1:0-1551 GCA_964643615.1 uncultured Lactobacillales bacterium
AAAAATATTAAAAATAGAATGAAATGGTTATATTTCAAAAACTATAGATGTAAAAACTTTCTTAAAAATAGAGAAAACTTTATAAGCTTGTTTCTAAAAATAAGTTCATTCTTTTGGCGAATCCGGAGGGATCTTTTAGGGGCTCTCCCTCGATGGCGCGAGCTTGGTCATATAAAACCCAAATAGCGCTGATAACTTTTTTTTCATCTTTTTTGTCAAAGACGGCTTGCGCTAGCTTTTTAATAACCGCATGTCTAGGATTAATTTCTAAAATTCGTTGACTTGGGAAAGCTTTATTTTGGCCATGTGTTTGCATTAATCGCTCTAAATGAATACTTATTTGCCGATTCGCCGCGACAAGCGCAACAGGGCTTTGACTTAATCTGTCTGTTGTTTTTACATCGGATATTTCCGCTCCCAAGACTTCTTTCATTTTTGCGATTAAACCCTCTTGAAGAGGAACATCCATTTTATCGGGCATTTCTTCAATTAATTTAATTTGTTCTACATCCGAATCGGGATGTGTCGCAGATTGAAAATTTTTTCCTTCGAAACTTCTGAATACTTGGGGCCAAAATTCATCAATAGGATGGGGCAATAATAAAACTTCGATATGGCGTGCTGCAAATCCTTCCAATAAAGGATGGTGCCGTAGTTGTGTCAAATCATCCCCAGTTAAATAGTAAATATTCTTTTGTCCAGCAGGCATGCGTGCAACATATTCGACAAGCGTTGTTAGGTCATTTCCATTTGTCGAAGAGAATCGGCAAAGCTTTGCAATTTGAGAAGCTTGAGTTGAATCTTCGTAAAGGCCTTCTTTTAAGACCATACCAAAACTGTTCCAAAATTTTTCATAATCTTTTGTATCTTGCAAACGTTTTTCTAATTCGGATAAAATGCGGGTGACAATCCCTTTTTTTATTTTCTCCAAAACGGGTGTGTGTTGTAACATTTCTCTGCTGACGTTTAAAGGCAATTCCGATGTGTCTATTACACCTTTAACAAAGCGCAAAAAATTTGGCAGCAATTCAGGCACTTCGTTTGAAATAAAAACCTTGTTCGTATAAAGTCGTAAAGTTTCTTTTTTATTAGGTTGAAATAAATCCATGGGTGGTTCGGATGGAATAAACAACAATGCTGTATATTCAATCACGCCTTCAGCTTTATAGTGCAAAGTCATCCAAGGTTCATCAAAAGCATGTGTAATATGGCGATAAAAATCGCGGTATTGTTCTTCGGAAACATCAGATTTTTTACGCATCCAAAGTGCAGAAGCTATATTAACAGTTTCTTCTTTTCCATCTACGACTAACACGATAGGTAAAGAAATGTGATCCGAATATTGCCGAACGATAGCGCGCAAACGAATAGGATCGACATATTCTTCTGCACCTTTTTTCAAATGTAAAATAATTTGCGTGCCTTGAGGGGCAAATTCATCTTCTTGGATATTAAAAGTTCCTTGTCCGGCAGATTCCCATTTCCATCCGGTTTTTTCGCCTGCTTTTTTAGTAATTACAGTGACTTTGTCCGCAACCATAAAAGCGGAAT
>CAZXTR010000104.1:0-1536 GCA_964643615.1 uncultured Lactobacillales bacterium
AGAAAAGGAAAGCCATCACACATTTGGCACCTTGCCTTTTGCCCAACACCCAAGCCAACGCTTCACAAAAGTCAAAGAGCCAAATCTTTCCGACCCTCAATTGTTTTGTATGTAATTAAATTTGATTATTTTTGACGATGAAAAATGAATAGATTTTTGAAACCAAATTTTTAAAGAATGTAGAATTAAAAAATATAAAATATTGCGTTTAGCCGTATTCTGTGTCTGAAACCGACCAAATTTCAAATGTGAACAGGAAAGAGCAAAAACGCCACGTCAAGGCGTGGTCGTTGCTTTACACTTGTTCACAGGGCTCTTGGTCGGGCCTCAGATACAGCGTAGGTAATGTACCACGCTGTTTTTTTTTGGTAAAAGCAACCACCATTAACGGAGTATTAATTTTAAAATTTAATTTTTATGAATCAAGAATTAGAAAACTTAATTGAAATGGCACTCGCAGACGGAGTGCTTACAGAAAAAGAAAAACAAGTGCTTTATAAAAAAGCACAATCAATGGGCGTTGACCTTGATGAATTTGAAATGGTTTTAGATGCGAAACTATTTCAGAAAACAAAAGAAGCTCAATCAACAGCACCACAATCAAACAAAGTAAGCGACATTAAAAAATGTCCAAGTTGTAATGCTCTTATTCCTTCTTTTTCATCAAAATGTCCTGATTGTGGTTACGAAATAAGAGATATACAAAGCGATGTTTCAATTAACAAGTTATTTGAAATGTTATTAGAAGCAGATTCATTGCCTATGGAAGCATTTAAAGAATCAGGAATGAATAGAGACTTAGCAAAAAACACAGGTAAAGGTGTACTCGGTGGTATGCTATCGCATACATCAAGTAGTATGGCTCAACTTAATGAAAAAGAAAGAGAAGAAGAACATATTAAAAGGCATGCAGAAAAAATTCTTTCAAGAAAAACTCAAATAATTTCAAATTTTCCTGTACCTAATTCTAAGGAATCCCTACTCGAATTTTTTACATTAGGTGTTACAAAAGCTAAAGAAATAAAGAAAGGTCTTTTCGGTTCCTATTCTGCATCAGAAAAGGAGCATAATTTATTAGCACCTGTTTGGAAATCAAAATGCGAACAAGTATTAATGAAAGCAAAATTTTCATTAAAGGATGACAAGTCAACATTAACTGAAATAGAAAATCTTTTTAATCAATTAAACCTTAAAAAATAAAACTATGAAAAAAGCACTTCAACATTTAATCATGATTGGAATCCCAGCAATATTGTGGATTGCAGCATTTAATTTAGACAAAGTTCTTTCAAAAGGGGCTCTTGGTCTTAGTATGATAATCCTATTTGCAGCATATACTGTATTTGCTGTAATTGTTGGTTTAAAACAAGACAAAAAAGATCCGATTAGAATATATATTCTTGTCGGTGCATTCTGTTTCTTGATTTCAATACTAATGACTATAAGATAAAATTATGGGATTATTCGGCAATAAAGAAGACGGCGGATTAATGGATGTAATCCGCTGTGACGAACAAGAATATCTTGTTTGGAAAT
>CAZXTR010000105.1:0-1526 GCA_964643615.1 uncultured Lactobacillales bacterium
GCGCACGGAGAAAAACAACTAAAACTAATTGAACGAAAAATATATGTCGACAAAGTTTTTTACCAACAATGAAGAAAATACACTGCTCAAAAAATTTGAAGGAGTTTTCACATACAACCCAAACATTCAACATTTTGACGCTTTAGTTGGGTATTTCAGAGCATCCGGTTATTTCAGAATCAGACCGTTTTTAGACAAAGTCCCTCAAATAAGAATATTGGTTGGAATCAACGTTGACAAGTTACTTGCAGAAGCACAAAAATCAGGACTTGAATTTTTTAAAAACCACGAAAAAACCAAAGAACAATTCATAAAGAAAATTCAGGATGATATTGAATCTGCAAACTATGACAAGGAAACTGAAAACGGAATTCTTCAATTCATCGATGACTTAATTGAAAAGAAAATTCAGGTAAAAGCGCACCCTGACAAAAAAATTCATGCAAAAGTTTACATTTTAAGACCAGAACCATTCAACGAACATACGCCTGCCAGTGTAATTACAGGTTCATCAAACCTGACCGATGCCGGACTTGGCGCAGGTTTTATGTTTAATTATGAATTCAATGTACAGCTTACTGAATATCCAGATGTAAAATTCGCAACGGACGAATTTGAAAATCTGTGGAAAGATGCAGTCGATATTCTTCCTGTGGATATTCAGAATATTAAAAGGAAAACCTATTTGAACGATGAAGCAAGCCCATTTGAATTATACATTAAAATGCTGGCTGAGTACTTCGGGAAAAACATTGACTACGACCCTGATTCAATGGGTGATTTGCCGCAAAACTTCAAGAAACTTTCTTATCAGGTTGATGCGGTAAACGAAGGTTTCAATATGTTGCAAAAACACAATGGTTTTGTACTTGCCGATGTTGTTGGGCTTGGAAAAACGGTTGTCGCTGCAATGGTGGCTAAAAAATTCATCTTACAAAACGGCAGGGATTACACGAAAATATTAGTTGTTTACCCGCCAGCAGTTGAAAAGAACTGGAAGAACACATTTAAGGACTTCAAAATCGACAGGTACACCAAATTCATTACAAATGGAAGATTGGAAAGGATTTTAGAAGGACACGAAGATTTTTGGAATAAAGAAGAATACGATTTAATAATTGTTGACGAAGCACACAAATACCGGAATCATAAAACCGGAGTGTTTCAAAACCTTCAATTGATTTGTAAAAGCCCGAGAGCAAACAAAGGTTTAATTGACGGTTTACAAAAAAAAGTAATTCTGGTTTCTGCAACGCCTCTTAACAACAGACCTGATGATATTTTTTACCAAATCCAAATGTTTCAGGATGCCAGACAATCAACCTTGCCAATTACAAACCTCACCTCGTTTTTTAGTCCGTTAATGGAGCAATACAAAAACCTGAAAAGGTTTGACGAACTCGATGTAAACAAGCTCCGTGAAATTTATGGCAAAATCCGAAAAAATGTAATTGAACCGATTACAATCAGACGAACAAGAACAGACCTGGAAAACATTCAGGATTACAAAGCCGATATTGCAGCAC